>NZ_BAAASJ010000075.1:0-4301 GCF_039532825.1 Streptomyces vastus | reverse complement strand
CCGGAGAACAGAATCACCGGCCGCTCGAACTCGCCCGCCACCTCACGGAAGATGTGCACACCCTCCGACTCCAGGGCATCCAGGTGAGAGAGCGCGTACGCACGCTCGGCGCTCACGGAGGTCATACGAGCCCCCTCTCCGCCAGCACCGCGTACACCGCGTTCGCCGACTCCTCGGGTGTTTCCCCCTGGGTCTTCAGCGCGACGGCCGGGTCCAGCGGCGGCTCGTACGGGTCGTCGACGCCGGTGAGCCCGGTCAGCTGACCCGCGGCCTGACGGGCGTACAGCCCCTTGACGTCGCGCTCTGCGCACACCTCGACCGGAGTGGCGACATGCACCTCGATGTACGGCGTCCCGCTCGCCTCGTGCCGCTTGCGCACCGCCTCGCGGCTGTCGGCGTACGGCGCGATGACCGGCACCACCGCCAGCACGCCGTTGCGTGCGAGGACTTCGGCGACCAGGCCGATGCGCTGCACGTTGGTGTTGCGGTCCTCGCGGGAGAAGCCCAGGCCCGCGGAGAGGAAGCGCCGGATCTCGTCGCCGTCGAGCACCTCCACGCGGTGGTTCTCGGAGCGCAGCCGGCCGGCGAGAATGCGGGCGATCGTGGTCTTGCCCGCGCTCGGCAGCCCGGTGAGCCAGATCGTGGCTCCCTGAGCCTTTGCCGTGTGGTTCATACGCGCAGTCCTTTCGCGGCGCCGGCGGTGCCGAGCCGTTGTTCGTGGAGTTCGGTGAACAGGGCTTCCCAGCGCGGGTGTACGGCGTCCGGGCCGTACGAGGCGGCCGTCAGCACGGCCGCGACGCCCATCTCCGAACGCAGCGACTCGTCGGCCATCAGCTTGGCCATGGCCTGGGCGAGCGCGTCCGGGTCCTCCGGCGGAACCAGCAGCCCGTCCACTCCGTGCGTCAACACATCGGAGGGCCCGGTCGGGCAGTCGAAGCTCACCACGGGCAGCGCGTGGCTCATCGCCTCGATCATCACCATGGGCAGGCCCTCGAAGCGTGAACTGAGCACGTAGAACGAGGCCTTGGCGAGTTCGTCGTCCAGCCGGTCGGTGTGGCCCATCAGGAACACATGGTTGTAGAGGTGATGCTCCTCGATGAGGGCCCGCAGCTCGGCCTTCTTCTCACCGCTGCCGTAGATCCTCAACTGCCATTCGGGGTACGTCTCGACGAGCTTCGACCATGCCTCGATGAGCATGTCGAAGCCCTTCTGCGGGAAGAGCCGCCCGGCCGCCACGGCGATCTTCGCGTGATGGTCGGAGGGGACCTGGTCGAGCGAGTGCACGGCGTTGGGGATGCGTACGACCCTGGTGCCGGGCAGTAGTTGCTCGTACTCCTGACGGTCCCGTTCGGTCAGGACGGCGACCGCGTCGAAGCTCGGATAGGTCTCCCGGATGCGCTGTTGCACATCACGTTTGTGCGTGCCGTGGTTCATGTGCTCCTGCGCCACACGAACCACGCCGCCCGTCGCGTGCTGCGCGGCCAGGAAGTTGAGCGCGGGCCGCGTGGTCACCAGGACGCCGTCCCGCAGCGTGGACAGGTAGGCGATGAGCTGCTCCTCGACGTACCGGTTGAAGTACCGGTAGCCGAACTCGCCCGCGGGGACGTGCTTTCCGGGCCGCTCGAGCAGCCTGCCCCGGCGCCAGTCGTGCCAGCGGCCGGCGAGAGAGGACGGCGGGGTGTACTCGCCCTCCCGCAGGTCGACGACCGTGGAGACCGTCACCCGCGGATCGAGCGGGAACTGGATGTCCTTGCGGCGGCGCAGCGCACTCACCAGCTCGACGTCCCAGCCTGCCCGCACAAGGGAGTTGGCCTGGTTCATCACGGTGCGGATCGTGCCGCCGCGGCCGTACGCGTGCAAGAGCAGATAGCGGACCTTCGGACGCTTTGGGGCCTCATGCGTCGTAAGTCGTGGCGCCTGATTCCGGACTGTCATATCGCCTCTTCCGAATGGCATTCCAGACGGCACTCCAGCGACAGGTTGTCCTTGACCGTGTAGTACGGACGGACACTCCAGCCGCTCAGCCGCTGCTCCGGGAACACCATGATCTTCTTCTTGCCGCGGATGTCGTCGAGCTGCCGCCCGACGCGCAACTCCGCCTCGCCGTCGGTGAGATGGATGTCCCACTCCTCAACCTCTCCGCCGGCTTCCGCGTCACGGTCGGCGAGGTCGGAGACGGGCAGCTCGCTCTCGAAGCGATCGCCCTTCACACGCGCGGGGTAGTGCAGCCGCCGGTCGGTCCCGCGCAGCACGAGCAGCAGCCGCCAGCCGTCGGAGCCCCCGGCGGCCCGGCCGTGGATGCGGCCCACGAGGCGGATACGGCCGTCGCGCGGCCAGACCTCTTCAACCTCGGCGTGCGGTCTCATGACACATAACCCCAGGACATACACATGGGGCGCAGCAGTTCGGGGACCTCGTCGTCCTTCGGCAGCGCACGACCGGCCTGCACCTGACCGGACTTGATCTTGTCGCGCCAGTCGCCGAGCCCCTTGACCACCTGCGAGTCGTCCTTCTTGCCGTAGTCGAGCATCGACGGCTCGAACTCGACGTCGAGGAACTCGCACAGGCTCCGCATCTCCTTCTCGGGGTCCGCGGTGATGTCCTCGTAGCGCACGGTGTGGCCGCCGGTGATGCCCTTGCGGGCCTTCTCCACGGCCTTCATGTAACGCAGCGCGTCGGCCGCCGCCTCGTCGTAGGTGCGCTTTTCGGGGTCGCCCTCGTGCCAGGACCGGGCGATGGACACCGGGTGGCGGAGCAGGAAGACAAAGCGGGCGTCGGGCCAGCAGTCCTGGATGCGCTGATAGACGAACGCGTTGCTCGGCGTCTTCTCGACCAGGAAGTCCTTGCCCGATTTGACCAGTTCGCGGTGGAGCACCCGGTCCCACAGCAGATGCTCCAGGTCGCCGCGCTCCAGATCGAGGGCGCTCATGGCACGCTGCGACAGCTTGCTGCCGTAGTCGACCTCGAGCCGGCGGATGTGCGTCTCGTGCGGGGAGTGCAGCCGCGAGTGCGCGTTCAGGAGCATCCGTAGGAGAGTCGAGCCGGAGCGCACGGGCGACATGATGAAGACCGGCTGGCGCAGCAGTCGGTCCGTCGCCAGGTCCTCGGCCGCTGGGCGTCGGTACACCGGCGTGGGCCGCTTGGCGGATTTCGCCGGTGCGGCCTTCTGCTGCTTGGGCGCGGCGGGGGCGCTGGGGGCCCTGTGGACCTGGAGGCCGGTGGTGGCGGTGAGCGCCCGGTTCAGATTGCGCATCAGACTCATGCGTCGCAAGCCTAGGTAAGAACTATGAGAAGAGGCTAGGAGCGGCCTGAGCGTTGCTCGTGCTGAGGCGAATGTGACGCAACTCACGACGTCGCGGGATTCGTTCAGATTTCGGACAGCCCTGCCGGTACGCCCGCAAACGCGGCGCCCGCGTCCCGCAACCGCTCGTGCAGCGCCCGGAAGACGGCCGCCGAGCGGGCCCCCGGCCAGTCCGGAGGCAGTAGTGCGGGCGGCAGTCCGGGATCGGCGTAGGGGAGGTGGCGCCAGGAGTCCAGGGCCAGCAGATAGTCCCGGTACGCCTCCTGAGGCGGAGTGTCCGGCCGTGCCTCCCACTCGTGCAGCACGCGCGCGTGGCGGTCCAGGAACTCCTCGTGCTGCTTGGCGATCGCGGCCAGGTCCCACCAGCGTGCGACCGCCTCGGCCGTCGGCGTGAAGCCGAGATGCGCACCGCGGAACAGCTCCACATACGCGTCGAGACGCAGCCGTTCCAGCGTGTGACGCGTCTCTTCGTGGAGGCGGGCCGGCGCGAGCCACACCCCGGGGGCGGCCGTTCCGAAGCCGAGGCCCACGAGCCGGGAGCGCAGCACATGCCGCTTCTGCCGCTCGGACTCCGGCACGGAGAACACCGCGAGCACCCAGTCGTCGTCCTCCGGGGGCGCCGCCGCGTAGACGCGCCGGTCACCGTCGTCGAGCAACTGCCGTGCTTCCGGTGACAGTTCGTACCCGGCCGCACCCGTCGCCGTGCGCGCCGACAGGAGCAGCCCGCGGCGTTTGAGCCGGGACACGGACGACCGTACGGAGGGCGCGTCCACGCCGACCGCGGCCAGTAGCCGGATCAGCTCGGCGACCGGTACGGGACCGGGGGCGAAGCGGCCGTACGCGCCATAGAAGGTGACGATGAGGGACCGGGGAGTGTGCTGCTCGGACACGTTGATCATTCTAGTGTCCTGCGCCAGTAGTTGATCGTTAGAAGTTGCATGACTTCTGCTGCTGGTGCGTCAGTTCCTCGTCGGGGTCCAAAGCTCGAACCGTTGCTGCT
>NZ_BAAASJ010000074.1:0-560 GCF_039532825.1 Streptomyces vastus | reverse complement strand
GGGTGGTACAACGCCCGAATGTGGGAAGCCATGAAGATCACGAAATACGTTGCTCACCACGGACACTGCCCGCCCGGGCAGCTGAAGAGCTGCCGCTGATCCGACGGACTTGAACGGGGGTGCCCCGGCTCGCCGGGGCACCCCCACGGACATCTGAGAGGAACGAACCGTGAAAGAATCCCAGTTCTGGGCCGCCATCGACGAACTGGAAGGATGCGCCGACGAGGCATCCGTCCATGAACTCCACGAGCTGCTTCTGGGGGAAGACGACGAGGATGTCATCGCGTTTCAGCGGCACCTTGAAAAACACCTTTCAGAACTCCGTCGGCGCGCAGAAGAAGCCGGAAATCCCCTGGGTGAAGCGGAAGCATGCGCGGTCGTGGCCGCCGGGAAGAGTGTGTACACACTCATTCTGAACGAGCCCGCAAAGTTCCACGAACGCGAGTGGGACTGCGAAGAATCAATTCTCCTCGAGCGGGCGGCACCCGAGGTACTGGGATTCCTAGAGAGACTTCCTGAATCGCCGGAAAGGGGAGGCTGGCTGGATGTCCGCTTCGGAT
>NZ_BAAASJ010000073.1:0-779 GCF_039532825.1 Streptomyces vastus | reverse complement strand
TGTAGCGGGTGGTGCAGATGTGCCGTCCTTCCGCCTCGGTGATCTCGCGCCCGTCGGTGTCTCGGAGCTCGTAGCGGGTGCCGTTGCGCCGGCAGGCGGCCAGGCGGGTGACCAGGACGGCAGCGAGCGTGCACAGAGCCGAGTTGTGGTGCTTGTTCTTGTGGACCACCAGGTCGTGGTAACGGGCCGCGAGGGTGGGATCGACGCTTCGGGTCCTGTCGGCGGCTTTGAAGAGGGCCTCGCGCAGTCCGGGGTCGCCGGATCGGGTGGGCGGCCCGTTGTGGCTGCCCAGACCGGACTGGCTGACGCGGGGGACCAGGCCGGTGAAGGCGCGGATACCGGCAGGGCTGGCGAAGCGGTTGGGGTCTCCGAGCCTGCCGAGAATGCCCGCCGCGGAGACGGTGCTCGGGCCGGGGCCGGAGACGATGACGGCTGCGGGATCGGCCTCCTCGTAGAGCACGGCGATCCGGTCCTCGAGCGAGGTGATCTGGGTGCTCAGGTGGTCAGCCATCTGGGCTTCGCCGGCGATGTCTTCGGCCGGCTCGGCGAAGTCGAGGGCGCCGTCGGGCCACAGGGTCAGGGTCTGCCGGGCCGCGTCCAGGATCCGTTCGGCGTGTTCCTCGCGCCAGGCCCCGCGGCTGTGCCGGATCAGCAGCGCGGTCAGACGGCTGCGGCCCAGGCGGCGCACGGCGTGCGGGTCGGCGCCGGTCTTGTGCAGCACGGCCAGGGCTGCCTTGCAGTAGGTGCCGCGGCCAAGAGCGTTGGCCCAGGCGGGGCTG
>NZ_BAAASJ010000072.1:0-213829 GCF_039532825.1 Streptomyces vastus | reverse complement strand
GGGTGGGGTGGGGTGGGGTGGGGTGGGGTGGGGTCGACCGGCCGAACGACGGGTGACTTGCGGAAGTTGGGGTCCATGGGGAGGGAGGTTCTGGGCGCGGACGGGGAGTTGACGGTTGGTCGAGATGTGTCGAGGGAGGTGACGGGTCGTCGAGAAGGGGCGAGGAGGATGACGGGCAGGCGAGCACGCGTGGGCGGGCAAGCACTCGGTGCCCTGGCGGAGGGGTCTGCGCGCCGCATTGGGCCGGCTGTCCGCGGGACGGGGAGCCCGTACGCCACGGCCGGGGCCAAGGCGGGGGTCCGGGCCGCACAGCGGACCCTGGAAGCGATGAGGGCCGACGCGGGCCATGCCGTGGCTCCGCGCGACGGAGCCCACGGCGCACGTCCAAGTGCTGCTCGGGCGCATCACGGGCGGGAGCCGTAGGACCTGGTCAGAGCCTTGCGGGACGGCGCGGCCCGGGAGCGTCCGCCGCGTTCGCCGCCTCGGGCGACGTCAGGGCCGTACGAGCTGGACTGTGGCTGCTGAACGCTCCACTGGAAATGCGGCTCGCAGCCGCGGGTCCGTATCGCGGCTGGCCACTCCCCCACGCTCGGCTTCGCTCGAGCGGGTGACCCCGTGAGCGGGGCCCCTCCCGGCGCCCGGAGGAACGTACGCCTCTGCGCGCCCCGCCCCGTCCGGTGAGGGCTCGACCTGGTCGACCTTGGGACGCTACGTGAACGAAGGCGCTCACCTCGGCGGAGCCTTGGGGACGCGGGTGGCGAAGCCCCCGCCGCGCGCGGCGAAGCCGCACAAAAACGACGAGGGCGACCCGTTCCGCGCCTTCCGCGGACATGGGTCGCCCTCGCACTCGTGGGCGATACTGGGATCGAACCAGTGACCTCTTCGGTGTGAACGAAGCGCTCTCCCGCTGAGCTAATCGCCCGGACGTAGGAAAACATTACCCCATGTCAGGGCGTGCTTCCGACCGCCCGCCGAGCACGCGGAGCCCCGCTACTCCTTGATCTTCCACGGCATCACGAAGCCGAACCGATAGAGGTAGATCCCGGCCAGCACCCCGATGATCACCAGACCGATCGTCGTCAGGATGATGTTGCGTCTGCGCACTTTGGGATCGAGTGCACGCTGTGTCGCTTCGGTGACCTTGCGCTTCGTCCAGCGGAGCACCAGCTGCGCCCAGACGAACTCGGTGGCCCAGATCGCCATGCCGCCGAAGATCACCAGCCAGCCCGGCCCGGGCAGTGGCAGCATGATCACGCCGGCCACCACGACCGCGAGGCCCACCACGAACACGCCCACCTGCCAGCTCAGGTGCAACATGCGTCGCGCTTTGATGAATTCCGGCGCACGAGAACCAAGCGCCGACTCGCCTTTCGTCTCATCGGCCGCCACGACGGCCTCCCCCGTTTCGTCACTCCCCGTATTCATACGGCCAAACCCTACCGGACAGAAACCAGTCACTGGAATGGTCGTAGTCGACGAACGCACACTCGGCCGGATGAGCTACCTAAAGACACGCAAAACACTCAGAGGGGTTTACAACGGCACCGTAGGTGGCATGTCGATTTCGCCGACGTGCGAATCCCCGAGCGCACACTGAGCGAAAGGCCCTGGCGCTTATGAACACCACGGTCAGCTGCGAGCTGCACCTGCGCCTCGTTGTGTCGAGCGAGTCCTCACTGCCTGTTCCCGCAGGACTGCGGTATGACACGGCCGATCCCTACGCCGTGCACGCCACCTTCCACACCGGAGCCGAGGAAACCGTCGAGTGGGTGTTCGCCCGCGATCTCCTCGCCGAGGGACTGCACCGGCCCACCGGCACGGGCGACGTCCGTGTCTGGCCGTCCCGCAGTCACGGTCAGGGCGTCGTATGCATCGCCCTGAGCTCCCCCGAGGGCGAGGCTCTGCTCGAGGCCCCGGCGCGGGCCCTGGAGTCGTTCCTGAAGCGAACGGACGCTGCCGTTCCCCCGGGCACGGAGCACCGCCATTTCGATCTCGACACGGAGCTCTCCCACATCCTGGCCGAGAGCTAGGCCGAGGCTCCGCACAAGCCGCCCGGCGCCGTCCACTCGGGGAGACGGCACGGGCTCGAGCCGCCCCATACGGTATACACCGGCGCCGTCGCCGCGGACTCCGCGGAGGCGGCGTCTACGTGCGTGCTCCCGACATGGACAACGCATGCCCACCCCAAGTGCGACACGACGCCTACGTGCCCCCGGCCACGGCCGAACGTACGCTCTACACCAGGACGCGGACCAGCTTGCCCACCGACCGTTCGGCATGGATGGCGCCGAATCCCCCGATTCACGGAGCCGCTAGCATCGGCCAGCATCGGCGGGCGCCCGCCCGACCCCAGGCCAGGGAGCGAAACGTGCTGATCACCCACGACACCCGGTGCGCCCTCGACATCGTGGTCGATCTGGTGAACACCGCACCGGAGGACGACACGGCGGACGGGCTCGCGAGCGTCGCGGATCTGGACGAGTTCGTACGCAAGCACGACATCAGCGAAGTCGGGTCACTGTCCGAGCTCGATCTCACGGCTGTACGGAAGATCCGCGGCCGGTTCTGCGGGATCTTCGCGGCACCCGATGCCCGGGCCGCCGCCGTGCTGATCAACGAGCTGGTCGCCGCGGCCGGCACCACGCCACGGCTCACCGATCACGACGGCTACGACTGGCATGTGCACTACTTCGCGCCTGGTGCGTCCGTCGCTGATCACCTCGCCGCCGACTGCGGGATGGCGCTGGCGTTCTTCGTGGTGGCCGGCGAACAGGACCGGCTGCGACGCTGCGAGGCGCCCGACTGCCGGCACGCCTTCGTGGACCTCTCCCGCAACCGCTCCCGCCGCTACTGCGACAGCCGGACCTGCGGAAACCGTCTGCATGTGGCCGCCTACAGGGCGCGACGCAAGGAAGCGGCGGGCTGACGGAGTCCTCGGCGGGTGGCGCCAGGGACTCCGCGTACGGCTCAGAGCAGCAGCAGATCGTGCAGCGAAGCCATGAGCAGCAGACAGCCGATCACCGCAAGGAAGATCATCAGCGGTGGCTGGGAAAGTGCGAAGAGACAACCTCGCCGCTCCCCTTCGGGCGCGGCGGTGTCGCTCTGTGTTGTGTCCAGCATCTCGCGGGCGATGATGACGCAGCTGAGGCCCGCGACGCGATCAACACGCCCGAAAAATGGGGGAGTTAGCCGAAATCCGTGATGTGACGGTCCAGTATCTGGGATAGACCGCCTCAACGCCGATTCCGGCGTGCGTCCCGGAGTGGATTCCTCCGCGCACCGCACGGCTCGCAGTCGGCTCACTGTGTCGTTTCAGAGCGGCATACGCCGTGCTCACGGCGTCATATGCCGTGCTTCTTCAGGATGGCTTCGATGTCGCTGAAGTCGTCCCCGGACTCGGCGCCGCGGGGCTTGGCCTTGCTCTTGGACTCGGGACGGGTCGCCGGGCTCGTCGACGGACCCAGGGAGGGCGCCGAGGCCGAAGGCGCCATCGCGTCACGCTTCGCGGCACGGGCCGCCCTGCGCTCCTTGCGGGTCCCACCGCCGCGCCGCTCCACGGCCCGCGTGGTCGTGAACAGCAGCCACGAGGCGCCGAGCACGCCGAAGCCCGCCCAGGCCACCGGGCTGAAGGCGGTGTCGGCCGCCCATTCGACGGCCCCGGTCATCACCAAGCCGAGGGGCACCAACGAGTACGCCGCAAGGCGAGCCGCCGCGAGGAAACGCTTGCGATACGCGGTGACCGCGGCGATACCCAGGCCTGCCGCGGCGACGGCGGAACAGACGGTCTCGGCAATCATCCGGTCCTCCAGGGCAGAGCTCGCACGGGCAGGGTCGCTTCGTCCCTTCCATCCTGCACCGCATCGTGCCCGGTATGCCATGGTCCGGGCAGACCTCAGGGACATCTCCGGGTCGGGTCCTCCTCAGGGCCCGGTACCTCCGTACGCTGGACGGTCCCCCGTAGGGTCTCGCCCCGGCCGCGGTTTGGGCCTCCTCAGCCACGGTTTGGGCCTCCTCGGCCACGGCTGGGAGACTGGTGTGCATGAGCGACTCCACCCCGCCGCAGCCCGCCGTCCCCGTCCTGGACGTCTGGTGCGAACTCCAGTGCCCCGACTGCCGTAGCGCCCTCGACGACCTGCGCGCGCTGCGCGCCCGCTACGGCGACCGGCTGGAGCTGCGGCTGCGGCACTTCCCGCTGGAGAAGCACAAGCACGCCTTCGCGGCCGCGCAGGCCGCCGAGGAGGCCGCGGAACAGGGCCAGGCCTGGCCGTACGTCGAGGCGGTGCTGGGCCGGGTCGAGGAGCTGAACCGTAAGGGAGAACCCTTCCTGGTCGAGGTGGCCCGTGAACTCGGTCTGGACGCCGAGGAGTTCGACACGGCCCTGATCGACGGCCGCCACATCCTGATCGTCGACGCCGACCAGGCCGAGGGCAAGGCCATCGGCGTGACCGGCACGCCGACGTACGTCATCGACGGCGAGCGCCTCGACGGCGGCAAGAGCCAGAAGGGGCTGCGCGAGCGCATCGAGGAGATCGTGGACCGGCTGCTGGCCGGACAGCGGGACTGACCCCCACGGCAGGTTCCTGCCATGGGCCTCTACAGCAGGTCTTTGCTGAGGAGGTAGGTGATCGTCTCGTAGCCGAGTGACTCACAGAGCCGCTCGGCCGGGGTGTTCCCCGCGGGGACGTTCATACGGATCCCGGTCCGTCCGGCGGCGATCGCCTGCGCCTCCGCCAGCAGCATCAACGTACGGCCGTGTCCTCGGCGGCGGTACCGCTCGTCGGTCTCCACGTCGAGGACGAACGCCATCCCCTCCCGCGCCCCCAGACACAGCATGCCCACCGGTGTCCCCTCGTGTTCCAGGACGCTGGACGTCATGGCCTCGGGGGCGAGCCCAGCCGGCAGCGAAGTGGCATGGTCCTGCCCGTACTTGGCGCGTGCCTCGGCCTCTGCCATCGGCCGGCCCCGGCTGCCTGCGGGCAGTGCGGGAGGAGCGCCGCCGAGCCGCTTCTCCATGGTGCGGTCGCGCGGCACGTAACCGAGCGCCGTGGCCAGCCGCAGCGCAGGCTCGGCGGTACCAGGCACCGGCACCTCGATCCGCCGGCAGCCCCAGCCGCGCGCCACCTCTTCGGCAGCGAGCGCGGCCACTGTGCCGCGCCCCCGCCGGCGGTCCGGCTCGTCGATCCCCAGCTCCCGGATCTGCGCGACCGACGGCCCGGAGAGGGGGTGGGTCGCAAGGTGTATCGCACCGACGGGCCGGCTGTTCACGCAGACCCTGTAGTGGCGTGACAGCGCCCCGTCGGCTTCGTGCTGAAGCGGCTCGGTCGGCCGCAGGGTGGTGGTCATCAGGGATGTTGTACCCACCGTGGAATACCGGCGTCAGCCGAATGTGCTCGGCCATGGGCGGCATTCACGGATCGAGGTCGTCGCCCGCCCGCTCGTCGAAGGTCCGCATGGCCTTGGCGGTCACCGGCCCGGGCGTGCCCGGGAGCTCGCGTGCGTCGACCCGGTTCACGGCCTGTACGTCGCGCAGGGTCGAGGTCAGGAAGATCTCCTCCGCCCGCTCCAGGACGTCCAGCGCCAGGTCGGTCTCCTTGGCGCCGGTCCACTCGACGGTGAGCGCGCGTGTGATGCCCGCGAGGCAGCCGGAGGCGATCGGCGGGGTGTGGATCTCGCCGTCGAGGACCACGAAGACATTGGACCCGGTGCCCTCGCACAGCTGCCCCACGGTGTTCGCGAACAGCGCCTCGGTCGCGCCCTGTTCGCGCGCGCGGGCGAGGGCGACGACGTTCTCGGCGTACGACGTGGTCTTGAGGCCTGTGAGCGCGCCGCGTTCGTTGCGGGTCCACGGCACGGTGATCGCGGCGGTGGAGTCGGCGCGCCGACTGGTCTCGCCCACGGCGACGACGAGGGTCGGACCGTGCTCGCCGCGATCTGAACCGAGCGGGGAAAGACCCCCGGTGTATGTGATCCGCAGGCGGCCCAGCGGCATCGGGTTGGCGTCCAGGACGGCAGCGCAGGCCCGGCGCACCTCGTCCAGGTCGGGCTCTGGCAGCCCGAGGCCGCGCGCCGAGCGGGCCAGCCGCTCGAGATGGCGGGTGAGCGCGAACGGCCGGCCGTCGATCGCCTTGACGGTCTCGAAGATGCCGTCGCCCACGGTCAGTCCGTGATCGAGGACGGAGACACGGGCCGACTCGATGTCCCGCAGCCCACCGTCGAGCCAGAGCTTCACGTGAGGGTCCCTCCACTTGAGTCGTACGCCCCTGACGCTACAGCCAGCAGTCGGGCGGCTTTCAGCTCGGTCTCCCGCCACTCGAGCTCGGGGTCGGACCCCCAGGTGATACCCGCGCCGGAGCCGAAGCGCAGCACTGCCGCGGCCCTTCCGTGCTCGGCGGACCGGTCCATCCAGAACGTACGGATACCGACGGCCAGTTCTCCGGTCCCGCGGTCGGCGTCCACCCAGCCGATGCCGCCGCAGTACGGGCCCCGGGGCGCGGTCTCCAGGTCGTCGATGATCCGCAGGGCACTGGATTTGGGGGCGCCGGTGACGGAGCCGGGCGGAAACGTCGCCTCCAGCAGCTCCGGCCAGCCCGCGTCGTCGCGCAGTTCGCCGCACACGGTCGAGACGAGGTGGACGAGGCCCGGGTGCTTCTCGACGACGCACAGGTCGGGCACGGTCACCGACCCGGTGGCGCAGACGCGCCCGAAGTCGTTGCGGACCAGGTCCACGATCATCACGTTCTCGGCGTAGTCCTTCTCCAGAAGGTCGGCCTCGGTGCGTCCGGTGCCCTTGATCGGGCCCGACTCGACGAACCGCCCGCCGCGGCGCAGAAAGAGTTCGGGGGACGCGGTGGCCAGTTCGACGCCGTGGTCGCGGAGGCGGATCGTTCCGGCATACGGTGCCGGGTTGCCGCGGGCGAGCAGCGCGGTGAGCGCGTCCACGTCGGCGTCCGGAGCGACCGGTGCGGACAGGATCCGGCAGAGGTTCGCCTGGTAGACCTCGCCGGCCGCTATGTGCTCGCGGATGCGGCGCACGCCCGCCGTGTACGCGGCGCGGTCGAGCGACGACGTCCAGTCATCGCTCGCGGGCCCCCGCCACTCCCCCGGCACCGGCGCGGGCACCGGCTGATGGCGTACGTCACGGAAGCGGGCGCACACCAGGCGCCCCTCGAAGTCCGCCGTGACGGCCCAGAAGCCACTCGATTCCAGGGCCGCGGGGTCACTCGTGACGTCACGGAGGCCGGTCGCGACGAGAGGGCCGAAGCGGGCGAGAGCTGGGAGGTCGTGCACAGGTGCGAGTCTATGGCGGGCGCTGAGCGGGTGCTCCGGCCGTGTCGTCCGGCGGGCGCACCGCAGCACGCTGCACAAACGCGTTTTTGTACTGGCCCCGGAATCCGCTAGAGTTCAACACGTCACCGACCCGCGCGAGCGAGGCGGAAAAGACAAGCGGACGTAGCTCAGTTGGTAGAGCGCAACCTTGCCAAGGTTGAGGTCGCCAGTTCGAACCTGGTCGTCCGCTCGCAGGAAGTGGGGGATCTTCCCTTACCCCACGCCCCTGGTGGAGTGGCCGAGAGGCGAGGCAACGGCCTGCAAAGCCGTCTACACGGGTTCAAATCCCGTCTCCACCTCCAAGGACGATTAGCTCAGCGGGAGAGCGCTTCCCTGACACGGAAGAGGTCACTGGTTCAATCCCAGTATCGTCCACACAGGCCAGAGGCCGTTTCCCGATATGGGAGACGGCCTCTGGCGCGTAGCGAGTGACTGTCTGCGTGACTACCGATCCTCGCCGCCCTCAAAGATGCGGTCCATGGTCACCGCTCCCGTCTGGATCACCGGGCGGATCTGCTTCCGGTAGACCTTCTCTGTGACCGCCGTACTGGAGTGGCCCACGAGCCGAGAGATCTCCTCCAGTGGTACGCCGTTGTCGGAGAGCAAGGACACGAAACTGTGCCGGAGCTCGCGAGGCGTCCAGTGCGCCGGGTCGAGACCATCCACCGCAGCAAGGACACGTCGATAGGTCCGCCGGACATTGGCCGCATCGAGCTCTGTGCCAACTGCGGACGTGAAGACGAGGCCCTTCTCGTTCCACTGCTCCCCCGCCTTCTCACGCTGCCGATCCTGCGTTTTCTGCTGCTCGGTCAGCGCCTCCACACAGCGAGCAGGCAGCGCGAGCGTGCGCCGTGACTTCCTGGTCTTGGTGTCCCCGCTGGCACGGACCGAGCGCCAGACGGCGATGTGCGGCGGGATCGGGGGATCCGCGTCCGGGGTTCCTTCGAGGTCCACGTGATCCCACGTGAGTGGGCGCAGTTCCTCCGTCCGACCTCCGGTGAGGAGAGACAACACGATGTAGGCGTGCAGCGGCGTGTCAGCGGCAGCGTCCAGCACCGCCTCAGCCTGCGCGAGAGTGAGCGCTTTGGACGGACGCCCCTCCTGGCCGGTCGGGACGGAGCACAGCTCAACGACGTTGCGCTTCACCTTGTCCCGCACCATGGCCCGTTTGACCGCGCGGTTCAGGCACGAGCGAATCACTTGCAGCGTGCTCGTACTGAGCGCCTTGGCCTTGTCAGCCAGCCACTTGTCCACCTCGTCGGCGGTCAAGTCGCGGAGCTTCCGGGCTCCAAGCGCCGGAATGATGTGCCGCCGACAGAGGGTTGTGTACTTGGCCACGGTCGCCCGGTCCAATCCCGCCAAGCCGTAGGCGAGCCAGTCATCAACAGCGTGCTTGACCGTGTAGCCGGAGGGCGCGATGGCGAGGCCGTCTTCGTAGTCCCGGATCACCTCCTTCAACTTGGCTTTGGCCTCAGTCTTGGTCCGGCCACTGCCCCGCTTGACGATCCGCTTTCCTCGCCCGTCATAGCCTAGGCTGACCGTTGCAATCCAGCGTTGGCGCTTGTCGTCCCAGTGAAGGCCGCCGTCTCCCCTGCTACGCCGCTTCGTCACTGGTCGCCCCCCGCTTCGCGTTCGAGGAGTGCGACGTACTCGCGGATCGCCGAGGCAGGGATACGGCGGGCACGCCCTTGCCTCACGGCGCGAAGGCGCCCGGCGCGGATCTGTTCATAGATCACGGTGCGGCTGAGGCTGAGCGCCTTCATGGCGTCTTCGACCCGGTAGAGGACAGGCTCGCCAGCGAGACCATGCTCAACGGCGGTAGCCATGCTCACCACTCCCCCGTGCCGTCGTGCAGGGCTTCGCGGGCGGTTTCGCGGTTGAGCTGGAGATCGCGGGCGATGGTCGCGGCGAGGGCGGATTCTCCGGGGGTGTGGCCGTGTCCGGCGTACTCCCAGGAGGCGAGTACGAGCACGGTGTCCGGCTCGGTGTCGTCGAGGCCGAGCGCTTCGCGTTCTTGCGTGGCGCGGTAGTCGGCTCGGGTCTGCCGGAGCGTGCCGAGGGTGGTGGAGTAGCGACGGGACTTGGAGGAGAAGTGCCCGCGGAAGCCGAGCATGTGGGCCCAGGCGCGCAGCCGCCGGTCCGGGTAGAGCGGTTCGAGGTCAAAGCAGGCGTCTATGAGGCGGCGGGCATGGTCAGGCACGCCGAGCAGTACGGGCGCCTCCCGGTTGCCGATCGGCCGGTCCAGAGTGCCGGTGTTCTCGGCCGCTTTGGTGGCGTACTTGGCGACGTAGGAGGCCACCGCCTGCTCCGTGAGGTCGGAGCCGTCGCCGAACGCCTTCACCGGCCGGATGTCGAGCTGGGTGCCCCACTGGAGGGTACGGGCCGGTTGATCCCCGGCGGCGGGCACAGTGACCGAGGCGTACCGATGGACGGCAGCAGCTCGGATCGCTGCGTCGAGCAGTTCCACGGTGGCCCAGGACGGCGGCGGATCGTCGGGGCCGTCCGGTCCGTCGAGGCGGATCACGGCGTGGAAGTGGACGGCGCCGCGCTTTTGGAACTCGGCGACCTTGCCGTACGAGACCCGTGCGGTGTCGGCGAGTTCGCGTTGGGTGATCCCGGCGCGGGCGGCGATCTCCCGGCGCAGCCGCTTGACGAAGCGGTGCCACAGGTCCCCGGCGTGGTTGTTGAACAGCACCGCGCCCGCGTAGTCGTAGGTGGCCGGGTCGAGGGCGGTGCCGAGGGCGGGATCGTCCTCGGTGTGCCGGATGCCGCAGCGGCAGGGGCGGTTGCCGGGCCGGTTGTGGACCGGGCCGAACGAGGGAGCGGTGAAGGTGGCGAAAACGCGGGGACGCTCGCGCACCGTGGCAGAGATTTCGTAACGGTCGTCTCCCGCGAGCCCGGCCCGTATGAGGTGGTAGGTGTCCCCGGCGTACGTCCAGGCGCAAGACAGGCAGCGAGAGGCGCGGCGGTTGCCACACGCGATGCGCAGGCGTCCGCCCGGCTCATGCTCGGTGCTGTAGCGGTGCAGCGTCTCACCCGTCGCCTTGTCCTTGGTCAGGGTCCAGCCGGTCAGGTGGATCGGGTCGGCGCAGCCGCCGGTGCGCTTGATCTGCTCTTGCCAGCGGTCGAAGCCCGGCGACCCGGCCACCTTCAGCGCGTCGGCGAGGGTGGTCGGGTCCAGGCCCGCGATGGTCGCGGCATCGGTCATGCGGCACCCTCCGTGGTACGCGCGGCCAGCTCATCCAGGACGTTGGCGGCTTTCTCGGCGGCCGTGGCCAGAGTGCGCAGGGCATCGGCGGTACCGAGATCGGCGATGAAGACCACATCCACGTCGCCGTCGCCAACTCGGAGGCTGACGAACGGGGCCGGGGAGGTGTGATTGACGCCGTCAAAGATGCGGATCACGGTCTCGGTGCCCGGCTGAAGGTGGGCCGTGGTGGTGAGCGTGTTCACGCGGCCACCTCCCACTCCGCGGTGCTGCGGCGGGGGCGCCGGGGCATGGTGCCCAGGCCGTGGCACTTCCAGCAGTGCACGGTGATCGTGCGCAGGTGGCCGTTGCGGTCCCGTCCGCCGAGAGAAACGGCGGCAGAGGCGAAGCCGTCGCAGTCCGGGCAGATACGGGCCGGGGCAGGGGCGCGGTCAGTCATGATGAAGGTTCCTTCCGGTTGAGAGATCGGATAGGGGCACGGCTTCCGGGGCGGCGCGATGCTTGGCGGTTTCGAGACCGCCCCGGGGGCCGGTCAGCGTCGGGTGGCGTCGCTGGTGATCAGGGAGCGGATGACCAGGGCGCAGATGGCGAGCGAGGCGCCGGTGATGGCCACGGCCAGCAGCATGGAGACCAGGACCGCGCCGACGACCAGAACCACGGCGACACCGGCACCGGCCACCGCCGCGACGCCGCCGGGCGTGAGCTGAACGGCGGGCCGGGACGGCTCCGGGGCCACAGGCGCGGGGGTGTGGTGCGAGCAGCCGCAGGGGGCCGACGCGGCCGTGTGGTGCTCGATGGCGGTCGGGGTGACCACCGGCACGAGGTCACCGGTCGGGGTGGGGTTGACCGGGATGCGGGGCTGGAACATGGGGTGAACTCCCTTCTGTGTGGGGTTACTTGGTGGCGGTGTCGATGGCCGGGGCAAGGAAGCTGTCGGCCAGCAGGTAGCCGCCGATCAGCAGGACGATCACGAGCCAGAGCGGCGGGCGGACCAGCTTGATGCCGACCAGGCCGACGCAGGCGATGAAGAACCACAGCGGCACGGACATGACTTGATCTCCCATCAGCGGACCGGGCAGCGGTGGCCCTGGGCGGCGATCATGGCGGGGCTGACGTCGTCGTACTCGACGCCCCAGCCGCAGTTCTCAGCCGCGCAGGCGGCGACGTACTTGATCTGTCCCTGGCGTCCGTGGGCAGTGCCGACGGTGACCTTGCCGACGCGGTGCAGCTCGCGCCATATCTGGTAGAGGCCCATGAGTGGTGCTCCTTTCGGAATCAGGTGAGTTGGGATGCGATCGCGTCCGCCATCGGCGCAGGGACGCCGAGACGAGCGCGCAGGGTGTCGGTGTCGATCCGGGATCCGGTCCGCGCCTGGTGGTCGTCGGCGACCTTGCGGGCATGCGCGACCAGCGCGGCCGGAACCGGCGGAGCCGGATCGGGAGTAGCGGCAGGCAGAGCCGGAGCCTCTTCAGCGACCGGTGAGGGCTGCGGGGTGGCGTCCGGTTCGATGCGCTCGACTTCAGGTGCGGGGGCCGGGGCTGCGGGCGCCGGCGGAACCGGCACCCGGTCCCCGGCCGACTTCGGTGAGTGCGCCAGGAGCGTGCCGCCGAGGAAGGCCAGCGCGGGCCACCCGGCAACCAGGATGCGCAGCCAGTCCGGTACCTCGTTCAGATTGAGGAGTCCGGCGGTGGCGACGTTCGCGCCGAGCGAGGCCACCAGGGCGATCAAAAACCAGCTCCAGGCCAGCCGCGACCGGCCATCGGTACGCAGCCGTCGCCACGCGGCCACCAGCAGCAGGTCCACGCTGATCGGGTAGGCCCAGGCCTTCCAGCCGTCTTGCCCGGCGGCTGCCGCCAGGTCGTGCAGGTGGGCGAAGGACAAGGCCCCGGCAATCACGGCCTGCACGAGCACGGCGTCCGGGCGGAACGGGCGGCTCATCTCTTCACCTCCTTCAGGGAGTTGGGCCAGGAGCGGGGCGGGGAGCGGTGTCCGGCCGCCCCGTCCCTGGCGGGGTTCAGTCGGTGGCTTCGCCGGAGCCGAAGCAGGCCAGGCAGATGCCGGTCTGCTGGCCGACGACGCGTTGCTTGCGGCCGACCCGGACCGAGCGGGTGACTTCGCCGGTGCCGTCGCACGGCTGGCACTTCTTCGACGGCGGGGGCTTGCGGGCGGGACGCTTGCGCGTGGCCACGGTCACCACCCCTGGCCGGGGTACTCGGGGCCCTCGTCGGTGCCGGGCGGGATGAGGCCGGGCGGCGGCTCCGGCAGCGAGGTGGCCAGCGCACCGCCGACCACGTCCGCGAAGTCCCAATCGGCGCCAGGGCATTCGGCGTACAGGGCCAGCGCGCCGAGCATCAGCACGGTGCGGTGGAAGTCCTCGCAGTGCTCGCACATGAGAGGCGTTCTCCTTCTTCGGGCATGGCTCGGGTAGGGATCTGGCGCGAGACGGTCACGCCGACCGGTCGATCGAGGTGGGGTTCAGGCGGCTTCGGCCACCGCAGGCGCCTCGATGGGCGCGTCATCCAGCACGGGCCGGAAGCGGGCCAACTCCGGCAGCTCCGGGGTCAGATCGGCGTGCCGGTTACATGCGGACACGGCTTGCCGCATCGAGGTGTGCGGGCTGCGGATGCGGGTCCATTCGCCGGTGGAGTAGCCGACCACGGCCATGCCCCGGCGCGTGTTGGGGATCTGCGTGGCGGCGAACACCGCGTGCGGGGAGATGTCCCCGAAGGCCATCTTGGCGGTGGATTCGTCGTTGACGCGGTGCACGGTCCGGCCGGTCAACTGGGCGCGCAGCATGGTGATGCCGTCGCCGAGTTCGGAGCCGAAGCGTTGCCCGTAGATGTCCAGGAAGATCCCGGCAGCCCGGCCGAGCTGAGCGAGGCGGACCAGGGCGGTGATGATCCGGTCCCGGCGCCGGTCGTTCTTCTTGGTGCTCAAGGCGAGTTCGGCGATCTCATCGATCGTCACCACGATCGGCACCGGCCGCAGCACCTCGGGCAGGTCCCAGATGTTCGCGGCGATCTCCGCATCCGGGGTATCCGCGCTGATGCGCTGCTCTCGGCGGATCACGTCGTAGGTGCCTTCCATCCGCGCCACGAGCGCTTCAAGGAGATCGGCCGCATCGTCGGGGTTGTCGGCCAGTGCCGACAGGCGCCGGGCGAACGGGCTCAGTTCGATCTTCTTGCAGTCGATACCGACCAGCGCCACCGGCTGCGCAGCGAGTTCTTTGATCACGGTGCGCTGGAAGACGGACTTGCCGGACTGCGTGGCGCCGACCGTCACCGAGTGCGGCACCTCCCGGTAATCGCGGTAGTGGACGCTGCCGTCCTCCACCAACGCCACCGGGATCTTCAGCAGGCCACGGCCGGTCTTGGCGGGCATCTGCACTCGCTTGAGCACGTCATAGCCGGTCAGCGTGATCTCGACGACGCCCGGCTTGATCTCGCGTGAGGTGACCTGGTGGACGCCGAAGGAGTGCCGCAGCCGGTCAGCGGCGGCGGAGAACTCGAACGCGTCCTGGCCGGGCCACATCTTGATCCGCAGCCGGACACCGGTCCGTGTCGGCTTGATCCACAGCAGGCGGGGCACCCGCTGCTGCGGGACCGGCCGCTTGGACCAGCGGGCCAGCGCCAGCCGCCACCGGGAGGCCGGAACGGTCAGGTGACAGGCGTCCATCACAGCCGCATACCGCAGCCGTATGCGCAGCACGCTGAACGCGATGCCGAAGGTCAGCCAGTACCAGGCGGGGCGGCGCCACTTCAGCAGCAGCGCCAACCCGGCCACGACCGCGACGGCGATCAGTACCCGCGTCATGATCAGGCCGCCTTGGACTTCGACGCGGTCTCCACCAGCGAGGTGACCGCGACCGCACGGAAGCTGATGCCGTGCCGCTTCTGGCCGTTGAACTCGTTCTCCCACGGCCGGGCGATCAGGCCGGTCAGCGCGACCGGGGTACCCATGACCAGTTCACCGGAAATGCCGGTCTCGGGGACCGCCACGCTCAGGATCTCGGCGTTGCCGTCCATGACGAACATGACGTCGACCGTCCACAGGGTCGCGCCGGTCTCGCGGTCGGTGGCGACCTCACCGGTCTGCCGGTTCGCGATCTTCTTCTGCGGAGGCTGGGCCACCATCACAGCGGCGGTGGAGGTGTCAACGGGAATCTGACGCATGATGGAACTCCCTTTTCCGAGGGGCGGGAGCGGCGGACTACTTGGCGGTGGGTCGCCGCTCCCGTGTGTTGTCGGTCTTGGTCCGTAGACAGACAGCCACGGACGCTCGCGCTTCTAACTGGTGCGCACCAATAGAGTCCATCTGGTGCGCACCAGATGTCAAGCCCTGTCGCGATCCGGCTTCTCAACTCGCCTTCCTGCGACCCTTCTAGGCAACCGCGTGTGCCAACGATCCGGTAGCCAACAGGGGTTAACGCGGTTTGGGTTAACCCCTGACGACCTGCGCCGATGTGAGGCATGCTGCTGTTACAGCTCAGGACTCACATGCAGGGCGGTTGCACGTGACGAACGGACTACGGGCGGCGAGGAACGCGCGCGAGTGGTCGCAAGAGCGGCTGATCCGAGAGATCGAGCGGTACGCGCGGCAACACATGCTCACGATCGCGTCCACGGCCAGCCTTCGCGTCTACGTCTCGGAGTGGGAGAACGGCAGGCGCCCCATCACAGAGCGGTACGCAAAGATCCTCCGGGCATTGCTCGGCATCACCGACGACGAGCTGTATGGCAGTCACACTGCACCCGCGCTCCCCGAGGCTGACGGGTACGACGAGTTGGTGAGCCGGATCGACGCAGCCCGGAGCGTCAGTCTCACCATGGTGAACACGTTCATGGACCAGACCGAGCTACTGCGTACCGTCGATCGCCAGATGGGGGCGGCCGGTCTCGTGGACCAGATGACCGGGCATCTGTCGACGCTCGAAGATGCGTTGACCTTTGCGGTGCTCCCCGACACGCGACGGCCCGTAGCTCAGGCGCTCGCCGGAGCTGCGACGCTCGCCGCATGGCAGGCCCTCGATGTCGGAGCCGTTGAACGAGCGTGGCGGCACTACGAGTTAGGCAAGCGTGCGGCCAAGGAAGCCGAAGCTCCCATGTACCTCGCGCACGCCACGGCTGAGCAGGCATACGTGCTCTGCGACGCGGGTCGCCCGGCCGTAGCGGTCGAGCTGATCAGGGAGGCCCAAACGGCCGGCGGGAAGGCGATGTCTCCCCGGCTCCGGGCATGGCTGTACGCGGCCGAGGCCGAGATCTGTGCCAAGGCTGGCCTTCCCGACGACTGCCGCCGAGCGCTGGATCGAGCGTTGCAATGCCTGCCGCCAGGTGAGGAGGCTCGCGACCCGGACATGTTGAGCATCTTCCTGAATGGAGGTCACCTGAGCCGGTGGCGGGGCAATGCCCTTGCGCTGCTTGGCGACGACGACGCGGTGGACAACCTGTACGTAGCCCTTGACGCCGTAGACCCGACGTTCATCCGAGCAACAGCCGGGCTTCGGTGCGATCTTGCCCAAGCTCATCTGGCCCGTGGTGAGTACGACCAGGCGACCGAGCATCTGAGGCAAGCGCGACTTCTCGCGAACCGCACTGGTTCAGTCCGTCACCGGCGCCGGATCGAGCAGCTCACGCAGCGGTTGTAGGGGACTTCCCAGCAGCTCGTGAGGCGAGCACGTGAAGAAGCGCAACGAGGGTCCCAGAGCCCATCAGGTCCCCGCGCGCCATGAGCCCAGGGATGTCGGCGATCGGCACCCACGCCACCTGTCCGGCCTCTTCGAGGTCCGTTGGGTCCCCGACGTGCTTAGCACCACGGCCTACGTAGATTTCGTGCGGCGAGTCGACCATGCCGACCATGGGCTGATAGGTGACCACGTGATTCAAATCGTCGGGGCGCCAGCCGGTCTCTTCCTCGACCTCACGGGCTGCAGCCGCGGCGGGAGCTTCACCCTCGTCGACGATGCCACCGGGCAACTCCCAGCCGAAGGAGTCGGGCACGAAGCGGTAGCGCCAGAGCATCAGGACTCGATCCTGATCATCGAGAACCGCGGCGATCGCCACATGGTGTAGCCGTACTACGTGATGCTCGAACCGTTCCACGCCGGGCGGCTCGACATCGACCAGCCCGAGCTTCACCCACCGGTTGTCATAGAGGGTCCGTTCGCCATGGATCTGCCACGGCTCCAAGCCTGTCGGTGTCTCCACCGAAACGGCATGTCCGGGCACCCGGTACGAGCTTCGCCCGTGTACTTCCACGACACCTTCGAGCGCGAGGCGCCCCAGGACGACGCGCAGTTGAGTGCGTCCGATATCGAGGTCTTCGATCAGCTTGCGCTCGGAGGGGAGCTTGGACCCAGGCGGGTACTTGCCCGTTGAGATCCATTCGCGAATCGTGCGGTCAACCCGCGCCGACTTCGTTTCCATCCGTTGAGCACACTCCCCGATGTCATCATCTGGCCTGCACCAGCGTAGCCGCCGGATCTGTCAGAGGGCAGGGACGATCAGTCAACCGACGCTGATCACTCAGGCTCGCAGCCAGGCGCGCCGGTGCCGTGCGACGGCATAGACCTGCTCGATCTGGTCCAGGGTGAGCTTTCCCGAGAGGGGGCCAAGCGCCGACACCTCACGCTCTTGGTAGATCCGGACGGTGTACTGCGTGGCAGCGCGGTGCATGGAGGCGATGCCGACGAAGACGAGGACCGGCTCTACAGGGACGGTGAATCCGCAGTACCGCTCCAACACTCGTTGGGCGTAAGCGGCTTCCGCCTTACTGGCGACCGCGTACGGGACCGGTTGGCCACCGTTGACCTTGGCCATATCGTCGCCGACCCAGACCGAAGCACCTTGATGATGCTTGGTGTTGATGCTGAACACACCACCCGGACCGATCAGCAAGTGATCAATGTCCCCACCGTTGCCCTTGGGTACGCCGTGCAGAACCCGCCAGCCTTGGGCAGAGAGGCGTTGCAGCTCTCGTCCCACGCGCTGCTCACCTTCGAGCCCGGCATACCAGCTATCCCACTCCGAGGAACGCCGCAGCATCTTCGCCCAGAACCGCTGAACGGACGACGGGCCCCGAGCAGCGATCGCCTCCAGCACCGCTGCGCCCGGGCGGTTCTCCGCCAAGTCATCGGCGACAGTCAAGTCCGGCAACTTCGCGGGCTGATCACGGCGAGGCGGACTCAACGGCTCGGGGTGCCGAGGAGTCTTCACAGACGCCGTTCCGGAAGCCATGGCGGACTGTGACGGGCCAGGACGCACGGTCGCTGAGTCGCCGAGATGCTCGCGCAAGAGAGCCACGGCCTCACTCTGGTACTGCCGCACCTTGATCGTGATCACCTTTGTCGACCGGTCCGCCCACGCCACGGCAGTCCCATCCGGGAGGTTCACATAGAGCCGATCCTTACCGTGTCGCTTCCACGGATTCACCGTGAGATCGCTCATTGGCCCGCCCCCAAGTGTGTGCCGTCCGCAGACACATGGCAGCAGCCGACCGTAGGCCCAGCAAGAGCGCCTTGCGGCCAAACTTTCCCTACTTCATCAAGGCTCGCTTCGCTCGCGGCTGCTGCTACAGCCGCGAGCGCTGACCACCTCAGACACGGAGCAACATCCCACGGTCACGCGGGAGAGACCGCAGTGCACCGCCGCCACGATCCGACCTCTGGAGGGGGAACACTTCAGTACCTGTTGCCTCGCAACTGCGGGCCGATCCCACCAGCCACACCCACACCCGCACCGCCTGACAGGGTCAGGTCGATCATTGATCGAGGGCCGCGCACGCGCGGCGGCGCCGGTCGGCCGGCGCCGCCCCGCCTCCATGTCTCCGCCACCGGCTGGGCACCGCCGTCCGCCCGTCGCCACTCGCAGCGGCCAAATACAGCACTGGGCATGGTGAGCTGAGGAGACTGCCGCACAGCAGGTCACAGACGCTTTGTGCTACCGAACGAGGCCGGATCGTGGCGGCGGTGCACTGCGGTCTCTCCCGCCTCCATGGTCGTTGCCCCGTGGCTGAGGCGGTCGGCTCCACGGCTTTAGACAGCCACTTTGGGGCGAGCCTCGAAGATCATGGCCCCAACGTCGTGCTTTAACGGGCAGGTCCACAGACTGCCCGACTCGCCGGAAGCTTACGGGGCCATGATCACTCGCCCCAAAGCAGCTCCAGTCCAAAGCCGTTCCGCCGACCGGTTGTCAGGGCTTACGCCGGAGAGTGACCACCGCCAAGGCAAGCGCGATCGGGGTGCCCAGCACGGGTCGGAGGAGCACGAGGACGAAGACCAGTAGTGCAGCTCCGCCGAGCAGAAGATGCTTCCTGTTTCGTCGGACGAAGCTCTTGAACTGATCAACGAGCGCGGCGCACCTTCGCCGTATGCTGAGTACGGGCATAGGACCTCCTTGGTCTGAGCTCTTTCACCACTGACGGCTTCCTGTTGGCGCAGGGAGCCGTCACTCGTGTGGCCAGCTCCGCCGTCGAAGTCCATACTCAGGCACAGCACTGACAGGTAAGCGCTTTCTATCGGGTTAGGCGTCCACGTAGAGTGGACGGGTGAGCCCAGAAGCTGCGGAAAATTCTTCGGTCAGCCAACCGCCCAAGTACACCTTCGACCCTGCTCGCCCGTGGCCGTGGGTGTCGTACGAGGATCCCGCGTGGCCTCTCGAACCCTGGGACGTGATGGATCACGAGGATCTTGCGGACGCCACAGTTCGCTTTGCCATCCGTCTACTCAGCGGTTCAACAGAGGGCATGTCTGTGTGTGAGGCGGCAGCTCTGGTGGAAGACGCGGCTAAGCGCGTCGCAGCCGACGTGGTAGCTGAAGCCCGCACCCAGCGGTACTCGTGGGGGCGTATCGCGGCACAGTTTGGAGTCGGCAGGACGGCAGTGCAGAAGCGGTTTGGCAGGTGGCCGAGCCCGGAGCGAGCCCGGACGCTGGAAGATCAGTACGTCAGGATGGGGCACTTTCTGAAGGGTGCCGAGCTAAACCCAGATATGAACGAAGACGAATACATGGCTCGCGTCATCCAGGAAGCCCGTGAGACCCGCAGTCGCTGCATTCGTCGTCGCAGAGGTCACGTGATCAACCCGCTGGACCGGTTCCACAAGGTTGTGACGTCGCGTCGAGGTCAGGATCAGTCGAAGTAAGTTGAGCAGAGTTGTCAAGAGCGTCCCCGACTGCTGACATCAACGCCTGACACGAACAGGCGCGAACGACGCCGGACAGCGCCGAACCTCAACGGCCAGCCTGGCGACATTCAGAGCGGGTTGACCGACGTCATCAAGCACCATGATCGACCTGATAGGGATGAGGCCAGACCTCAAAGCCTGATACCGCGCCGACGCCGTCCCCAACCGATGGGCGGCGCCCCCACCCGGCACGACTCGGTCATTGAGATTCTACCGACCTGGCGTCGAGGAGACCCGTCTGGCTGCTTGGGGCGAGCGATCACATGCTGGCCGTGTTCTACTCAAAAAATGGACTGGATTGCATTTGCGTCGATGTTGGTCGCAGTGGTGGCAGTCATGTATTCCGTTGCCATCTCGCGTTCTCAGCGAAAGCAGGAAAGACGCAATCTCTTCCTCTCCTTGAACGAGCAACTGATGCATCCGGACCTGCAGCGGGGGCGTACCCTGCTGCGGGACCTGATCAATGACACTCAGGACGCAAAGGATCTCTTCGACCGGCGGCAGGCTGAATACTGGGACATCTCGCAAGCCGTTGCCATGTTCGACTTGCTGGGTCTGTACGTGAAGCGCGATTACGTAGATGAGGATCTGGTGATGGCGGAGTGGGGAAAGACGCTAACTCTAGTCTATGAGAAACACGGAGAATCTTTTATCGAAGCGCGAGAAATTTCTCTTGGATGGCCTCCATATCCCCATTTCAAGACTCTTGCAGAGAATGCGAGAGCGAAGGGTAAAGGGCATTAGGCTGCCTAGTTCCCCGGCTGCTAGCAAGTGACAGCGGGACTGCGCTCGCATCACGCTGTGCGGGCAACTATGCGCAGCTCAGCACTCAAGACCGAAGAGGCGGCACGGTGTTCCTCGCATACGGCCCACCAGCTGTCGCCACCCTTGTCCTCAACGTGCACGCTCCACGCGGCGTCCGTGGGGCATGGCGCGTTCCAGGCACACTTCCCGAGGTGGGACCTCGTGCCTGCCTGGTGCCTGTCCGGTGTCCATCTGATCGGCGGCTCTACTAGCTCCATGCCCCCAGTGAAGAGGATGCAGGTCGACCACCGCAGTCGAATACGTGACGAAGTTCGACTGCGGTACAGCACGGAAGTACAGCAACCGCGGCAACCACAGACGACCGTCCCGAGCCAGCAGCACCCTGTTGACCAGGTTGAGCGACCTCAGCCCAGACCCGCCGGAGTGAGTGACTAACCGCGCGGGCTGAGTGACTAACTGCGTGACAACCGGCGCGCACAGCGGCGAACGTCCACGGACGTCAACGGATTTGCGGTGCAGGCCAGAGGCGTGTCAGTATCTCTCCACCGGCCGGACAGGCCGCCCGCGCGATTAGCTCAGCGGGAGAGCGCTTCCCTGACACGGAAGAGGTCACTGGTTCAATCCCAGTATCGCGCACCAGCCGAAGCCCCCGGCCGTCTCGTACGGCCGGGGGCTTCGTCGTGGCGCTCTCCTCGGACCTGGTCAGGAGGAGAAGAGCATGCGGCCGAAGCTCTTCTGGCGCTTGTGGCCGTAGTGACCGCCATGGCCGCCGTGCGGTGCGCCCCAGGCGGGTGCGGGAGCGGCCGGGTAGGCCTGCGGGGCCGCCGGGGGCGGCGGTGCGGGCTGCTGCCACTGGGACTCCAGGCGGGTCAGTGACTCCAGCTCCCCGTAGTCGAGAAAGATCCCGCGGCAGCCGCTGCACTGCTCGATCTGGACGCCATTGCGGTTGTACGTGTGCATCGGCGCACGGCACTTCGGACACTGCATGGTCGGCTCAACTCCTCGCCGGTCGGTACTGCTTCACCAGGACAGACACTGCCCGGCTTCGGTCGGTTGCACCCTACGTCGGGAAACCCGGAGCCAACTCCGGCGGGTGAGCTGCCATTCGGTCACAGGCGTCGATCACGGCCACCTCCACCTCGTCGAGCGCACGGCCGGCTGCCATCGCCTTCACAATCGCCAGAGCTCCGGTCTGGACGGTGAGGGCGCGGGCCGGGACGTCCAGGGCGGGCCAGGGATCGGTGTCCGCAGGGAGCGCGGGGCCCTCGGCCTTCTGGTACGCCGTCAGGAAGCGGGTCCATTCGTCGGGCGGGAGGAGTCCACAGGCGAACCAGGCGGCTGGGCGGGCCAGATCCCACGCGGGCTCGCCCAGTCCAAGGTCGTCGATGTCGATCAGCAGCCAGACGCCGTCCCGGTCGCGGACGAGCTGGCCCAGGTGGAGGTCACCGTGGCAGAGCGTGTGCGCGTACGCCATCGGGGCCTCGTTCTTCGCCCAGGCGGGGAGTACGGACCAGGCGCGCAGAACCGGTCCGGCGGCGGGGTGCGGGCCCGCCGACCGGAGCCGCTCGACGGCCCGGGCCACCTTCGCCGGACCGCGCATCGGCGGGAGCCGGGGCGGCAGTACGGCTCGAGGCGTCCGGTGGAGACGGGCGAGGAGGGTGGCGGCTTCCTCCCAGGGGGCGGCTTCGGGGGTTTCGGGGTCCACGGGGGTGCCGTACGGCCAGAACGTGACCAGCCGGCCGTGCAGTTCGGCAGCGCTCGCAGCGAGCGGCGCCAGGAGGACACCGTCGAGGGCCGGGTGCGCGGCGACGGCCATACGCGCCGCGAGCTCACCGGGGTCGGTGCCGGGGGCGTGCGCCTTCGCCACGGTGTCCGCATGCCGGACCACAATGCCGTCGGGCCGATCGGCCAGCACGGAGGAGGCGTCGGTGCCGCAGGCACAGACACTCGCACCCGGGTGCACCGCGGCGCGCACCTTCACGGTGAGGGTGGGCAGCACGTCTGCGGTCACTCGGGTCCCCCCTGAGGTCGTACGAAGCCGGGTCAACCCCGTGAGCGTACGCAGCCAGCCCAGGACATCGAACCGCAACCACCCACGACGGCCCTCGAACCGCAACCATCAATTGAGCAACCACAACGGCGAGCAACCAGGTACGCGAGAGCGGTGCCGGTTCAGGCACACAAAGGCGCCCGCGCAGCTCCCCAGCTGCGCGGGCGTCTGTGCCGTCCGCCGCACCCCCGTCCCCACGGGGTTTCATGGCCGGATGTCCCCGCCCGGACCGCTCTTCCGGGCCTGGGGCGCCGCTCAGCGCCCTAGCATCACGCCCACGGACGACGCTTGTGTGACCACTGCTTCCCAGCCGCCGAAGACGACCACGAGCAGGGTCGCCAGGGGGAGGACCATGGCCGTCGCCACCAAGGGGTGACGCTGGCCGGACCGGCGGGTACCGAACGCGGCGCTGTTCGCCCTGCGTCCCCGCGTGCGGATCACCGTCCGCGATGCCGTGTCCGCCATGGTCCCTCTCCTGACCTTCTGTTGATGAAGCTCTTGCTGTTGATGAAGCCCTTGTTGCTGATTGATCTCCTGCTGTCTGGCAGCGGCGGGTGGCTGACCTCGGGGGACGAGTGCTGCACCCGCCGCTTGACTTCAAATCTAGGTGGACGGGGCCCGTGGGGCGTCATGCCGTCGTATCGATTGCCGGGCCTCCCGGAGGATGACCGATCACCTGCGGAGTACTCCCCTGGGTGGAGACGAGGTCCTAGGTCTCGGGGTCTTCCCGGAGGGGACGTCCGGTCTGCCCCGTCTGTTCCGAGCTGTCCTCCCTGGGCACGGGCTGTTCGACCAGGGCCAGCACCCTGTTGGCCATGAACCGGGCCGTGCGGACCACCCCTCCACTGCGGGTGACTTCGCTCACTTCCACGACTCCTCGGCGGACCGCCGTCTCCACCCGGCGCCCCGCGCGGCTCGCCACCACCTCGTATGTGCGTGTCGTGTCGCCGGCGTCCACGACTATCTCCACTCGATCACCCTTCACGGGCCCAATCCCCCTTCTGCGACCGATGGTTGGGGATCCCGGCAGCCCAAAGCCGCTGAATTCGCCCGTCCCCTGACCACCTTTCAAGTTTCGCACCCGGCACTGACAATCGGCCGGGCCGCGAGGGCGCGGCCTCTGCGCGCGCCCGGCCACGGAAACGTAAGCTGTGCCACGTCAAACGGACCGGGCAGCGGGGATGGACATGGCGATGATGCGCCTGAGGCGCGAGGACCCGCGTGTCGTCGGCTCGTTCAAGATCCACCGACGGCTCGGCGCGGGTGGGATGGGCGTTGTCTATCTGGGCTCCGACCGGCGTGGCCAGCGAGTCGCACTGAAGGTGATCCGGCCGGATCTGGCGGAGGACCAGGAGTTCCGCTCTCGGTTCGCGCGCGAGGTGTCGGCGGCGCGGCGGATCCGGGGCGGGTGTACGGCCCGACTCGTCGCCGCGGATCTGGATGCGGACCGTCCGTGGTTCGCGACGCAGTACGTCCCCGGGCCCTCGCTGCACGACAAGGTCGCCGAGGAGGGGCCGCTCACCGCGGCCGAGATCGCGGCCGTAGGCGCCGCCCTCTCCGAGGGGCTCGTAGCCGTGCACGAGGCCGGTGTCGTGCACCGGGATCTCAAGCCGTCGAACATCCTGCTGTCCCCGAAGGGGCCACGCATCATCGACTTCGGCATCGCTTGGGCAACGGGGGCGAGCACGCTCACGCACGTCGGTACGGCAGTGGGGTCGCCCGGCTTCCTCGCGCCCGAGCAGGTGCGGGGTGCCACCGTCACGCCGGCCACGGACGTGTTCGCGCTTGGGGCCACGCTGGCGTATGCGGCGACCACCGACTCGCCCTTCGGGCACGGCAGTTCCGAAGTGATGCTCTACAGGGTGGTGCACGAGGAGGCGCAGCTGAAGGGCGTGCCGGACGCGCTGGCTCCTCTCGTACGGGCGTGTCTGGCGAAGGATCCGGAGGAGCGGCCCAGCACGCTTCAACTGTCGTTGCGGCTCAAGGAGATCGCGGCCCGCGAGGCACAGGGGCTGAGTGCCGCCCGGCCGCCCGCGCCGCGCGTGAGCGAGGCCGAGCGGCCGACGGGGCGGCTCACCGAGAACCACCCGGACCAGCGCACCCAGCGGCGTACGCAGGGCACTCCCCCGCCACCGCGGAACGGTACGCCGTCGCGGTCCGGGGCGCGGCCGGTGCCGTCGCGGGGCAACTCGACGCGCTCCGGCTCCGGCAGTCGGTCCGCGGCGCCGCGCAGTGGCTCCGGGCGTCCGGGGCCGCGGACCACCGGGGCGGGGCGGCGGCCCGCCAATCCGAGGTTGCTGCGGCAGCGGCTGTTCGTGTTCGTCGTGGTGACGCTGCTGGTGGCGCTCGGGATCGCGGCGGCGCAAGGTTGCCAGGGACCGGAGCGGGGGCTCGGCGGTGAGCAGCGGCAACTACAGCCCGTACAGCCGGAGTTCACCTCGCCGGACAGGCTGATGTCCGAGCGGTACGAGTCGACGATCGAGATGCGGCCTCAGGACTGAGGGCGCCCCGTCGCGACCGCGTAGAACGCGACCGCGGCGGCAGCCCCCACATTCAGCGAATCCACCCCGTGTGCCATCGGGATGCGGACCCATTCGTCCGCCGCCACCAGGGCCTGGGTGGACAGGCCGTCGCCCTCCGCGCCCAGCATCAGGGCGACCCGGTCCATCCGGTGCGGGGCCACCTCGTCGAGGCTCTTGGCCTTCTCGTCCGGAGTGAGCGCGAGGAGGGCGAAACCCGGCTCGCGGACCGTCTCCAGGCCCTTGGGCCAGGTGTCGAGACGCGCGTACGGGACGGAGAAGACCGCGCCCATGGAGACCTTCACGCTGCGGCGGTAGAGCGGGTCCGCGCAGTCCGGTGAGAGGAGGACCGCGTCCATGCCCAGGGCGGCGGCGGAGCGGAAGATCGCGCCGATGTTGGTGTGGTCGTTGACCGACTCCATGACGACCACCCTGCGGGCCGTCTGAAGCAGCTCGTCGGGGGTCGGCAGCGGTTTGCGCTGCATGGAGGCGAGGGCGCCGCGGTGCACGTGGTAGCCGGTGACCTGCTCGGCGAGTTCGGGGCTCACCGCGTACACCGGGGCGGGGAGCTCGTCGATGACGTCGCGCATGACGTCGACCCACTTGGCGGAGAGCAGCATCGAGCGCATCTCGTAACCGGCGTCCTTGGCCCGTCTGATGACCTTCTCGCCCTCGGCGATGAACAGGCCCTCGGCGGGCTCGCGCTTGCGGCGCAGCTCGACGTCGGTCAGGCCCGTGTAGTCGCGCAGGCGCGGGTCGTCGGGTTCCTCAACGGTGATGAGATCGGCCACAGGGTGATACTGCCTTGTCCTGGGTGCGGTGCCAACGGCTCGGACAGGGTTGGGTTACCCCGGGTTACGCGGAGCTCTCCGGGCCCACGTTCACCACGTCGCCGATGACGATGACCGCCGGGGGTTTCACGTCCTGGGCGCGTGCGGTCTCTGCCACCGTTTCGAGGGTCGCGTCGACGCGGCGCTGGGCGGCCGTCGTGCCCTCCTGGACGAGGGCCACGGGGGTGTCGGCCGGCTTGCCGTTGCCGATCAGCGTGCGTGCGATGGCACCGATCTTGTCGACGCCCATCAGGACGACCAGGGTGCCGCGGAGCTTGGCCAGGGCCGGCCAGTCGACCAGGGAGCGCTCGTCGTCGGGGGCGACATGACCGCTGACGACCGTGAACTCGTGGGCCACCCCTCGGTGCGTGACCGGGATGCCCGCGGCGCCCGGCACCGAGATGGAGCTGGAGATGCCGGGGACGACCGTGCAGGCGATACCCGCCTCGGCCAGCGCCTGGGCCTCCTCCATGCCACGGCCGAAGACGAAGGGGTCGCCGCCCTTGAGACGGACCACGGACTTGCCCTGCTTCGCGTGCTCGATGAGCGCGTTGTTGATCGCTTCCTGGGCCATGAAACGGCCGTACGGGATCTTCGCCGCATCGATCACCTCGACGTGCGGCGGGAGTTCGGCGAGCAGGTCGCGGGGGCCCAGGCGGTCCGCGATGACGACGTCCGCCTCGGCGAGAAGGCGACGGCCGCGGACCGTGATCAGGTCCGGGTCGCCGGGGCCGCCGCCGACCAGGGCGACGCCGGGGGTGCGGGTGCGGTGGTGCGGGGCCACGAGGGTGCCGTCGCGGAGGCCTTCGACCACCGCGTCGCGGATGGCGGCCGTGTGGCGGGGGTCGCGGCCTCGGGCGTTCGTCGTGAGTACGGCCACCGTGACGCCTTCGCTGTGGCCGGTCGCGGGGGTCCAGGCTGTGGCGGCGTCCGCGTCGTCGGAGCGTACGCACCAGACGCGGTGGGCTTCCGCCTCTCCCGAGGCCCTTGTGTTCGCTTCTGTGTCGCTGGTGGCGATGAGGGCGTACCAGGCCTGGGCCAGGTCGCCCTCCTCGTAGGGGCGCCTCTCCCAGGTGAGTTCGCCTGCGTCCGCCATCGCCTCTACGGAGGGGGTGGCAGTTGGGGATACGAGGCGGATGTCCGCGCCTGCTGCGATCAGGGCCGGGAGCCGGCGCTGGGCCACCTGGCCGCCGCCGAGGACTACTACTCGGCGGCCGGTGAGGCGGAGGCCTACGGGGTAGGCGGGGTGTTCGGCCATGGAGGTGCGGCTCCTCATGCGGCGGTGCGGGGGCGGGGCCCTGCGGCTCTGGAGCGCCCCTGACATGCGGATTTTAAGGTGCGGGGTGGTGGGTGGCTGGGGTGGGTGGGGTTTCTTTCCCCAGGCCCGCCCCTTCCCGAAACCAGGGGCTCTGCCCCCGGGCCCCCTGGGGTGGGTGGACAGGTGCGAGTGCGCTGTTGGTCTGTGCCCACCCGTTCCGCCTGCGGAACGACTGCCCACAGACGTGCCCGCGGCTACTTCTCGGTTACCCCTGCTGAGTCGAACGTTGCCACCTCGTGCATTGCTCTTGCTGCGCTCTGGACCATGGGGAGGGCCAGTAGGGCGCCGGTGCCTTCGCCCAGCCGGAGGTCCAGGTCCACCAGGGGGCGGAGGCCCAGTTTGTTGAGGGCGGCCACGTGGCCCGGCTCGGCGCTGCGGTGGCCTGCGATGCAGGCCGCCAGGACCTCGGGGGCGATGGCGCGGGCCACCAGGGCGGCGGCGCCGGCGCTTACACCGTCCAGGATCACCGGCGTACGCAGGGACGCGCCGCCCAGCAGCAGGCCGACCATCGCGGCGTGTTCGAGGCCGCCGACCGCGGCGAGGACGCCGATGGGGTCGGCGGGGTCGGGCTGGTGGAGTTGGATGGCGCGGCGTACGACCTCGGTCTTGCGGGCCAGCGTCTCGTCGTTGATGCCGGTGCCGCGGCCGGTGACCTCGGAGGGGTCGGTGTCCGTGAAGACCGCGATCAGGGCCGCGGACGCGGTGGTGTTCGCGATGCCCATCTCGCCCGTGACCAAGGCCTTGTTGCCGGCGGCCACCAGGTCGCGGGCCGTGTCGATGCCCACCTCGATTGCCTGCTTGACCTCCTCGCGGGTCAGCGCGGGGCCGGTCGTCATGTCGGCGGTGCCGGCCCGGACCTTGCGCGGCAGGAGGCCGGGGGTCGCGGGCAGGTCGGAGGCGACGCCCACGTCGACGACGCAGACCTCGGTGCCCACCTGACTGGCGAAGGCGTTGACGACCGCTCCCCCGCCCAGGATGTTGGCCACCATCTGGCCGGTGACCTCCTGCGGCCACGGGGTGACGCCCTGGGCGTGCACGCCGTGGTCGCCCGCGAAGATCGCTACGGCGGCCGGTTCCGGGATCGGGGGCGGGCACATCCGGGACAGGCCGCTCAGCTGTGCGGAGATGATCTCCAGCATGCCGAGGGCGCCCGCGGGCTTCGTCATGCGCTTCTGGCGCTCCCACGCCTCGCCGAGCGCCTTCGCGTCCAGCGGGCGGATGTTGGAGACGGTCTCGGCGAGCAGGTCGTGCGGCTCCTCGCCGGGCAGGGCGCGGCGGCCGTACGTCTCCTCGTGGACGACCCAGGACAGCGGGCGGCGCTTGGACCAGCCGGCCTGCAGCAGCTCCGGCTCCTCCGGGAATTCGTCCACGTAGCCCACACAGAGGTACGCCACGACCTCCAGGTGCTCGGGCAGGCCGAGGGTGCGGACCATCTCGCGCTCGTCGAAGAAGCTGACCCAGCCGACGCCGAGACCCTCGGCGCGGGCGGCCAGCCACAGGTTCTCGACCGCGAGAGCGGAGGAGTACGGGGCCATCTGCGGCTGTGTGTGGCGGCCCAGGGTGTGACGGCCGCCGCGGGTCGGGTCGGCGGTGACGACGATGTTCACCGGGGTGTCGAGGATCGCCTCGATCTTCAGTTCCTTGAACTGCTTCGCGCGGCCCTTGGGCAACGACTTCGCGTACGCGTCGCGCTGTCTCATGGCCAGTTCGTGCATCGTGCGCCGGGTGTCGGCGGAGCGGATGACGACGAAGTCCCAGGGCTGGGAGTGGCCGACGGACGGCGCGGTGTGCGCCGCCTCCAGTACGCGGAGCAGTACCTCGTGCGGAATGGGATCACTGCGGAAGCCGTTGCGGATGTCGCGGCGCTCGCGCATGACGCGCAGGACGGCCTCGCGCTCGGCGTCGTCGTAGCCGGGCGCGGCGGGGCCGGGGGACTCGCGTACATCCGCCACGGGGGCCGGGCTCTCCTCCTGCTCGCTCTGCTCTGCCTGCTCGGCCTCATCGGCCTGGTCGGCGGCGACCAGGGTGTCCAGGTCCTCCGCCCGCTGAGCTGCTACGGGCTGCTGCTGCGCCGGGGCCTCGGCATCCTCAGCGTCCTCAACGGATGGCTCGGGCACGGGAGTTGCCTCCGGCCCGGCGACGGCAGGTTCAGTCTGGTCGGTCTGTTCGGCCCCGCGGGGACCCGGGAGCATGACCACGGGGTTCTCGGGGGCCGGGGGTTCGGCGGTCTCCGCGGCGGCGGGTGCGGGCTCCTCCTCGGCGGCCGGTGCCGGTTCCGCCTGAGCGGGGTGCTCCGCCTCCGGGAGGGGCGGGAAGGTCATGGCGTGCGGGGGTGTCGGGGCGAGGTGGGGCGTCGTCGGGATGGTGCCTTCGACGGGTACGAACTGGCCGACGGGCTGGTCCGGTTGGGCTTGCTCAGGGGCCTGCGCGGGTACCGCGGCGTCTGCGGGCGTGACCATCTGCGGCTCGGCGGGACCCGGGGTCGGGGCGTCGGACAGAGCCGGCGCCTCCGCATGATCCGTGAACTGCGCGGCTTCCTCGGCGACCACGGGCTGTGCCACCTCGTCCGCGCCGGGGACCGGGCCTTGCGGGTCGGCTTCCGAGAACTGCTCGGCGTGGTCCGGGAGTTGCGGTTCAGCGGCCGCGTGCGGGGGCTGTTGGGGCTCGGGCGCCTGCGGGAAGTGCGAGACCGCCGGTGCGGGCTGGAAGTGCGCGGCGTCAGCGTTTTCGGGCGTGTGCGGCGCCTGCCCGGGAGCGTCGAGGTATGCGGGTTCCGCGTGCTGTGCCGGTTCCTCGTACTGTGCGGGTTCCGATGCCCGGATCGCGTCATCCGGGACCTGAACAGCCTCCGGAGCGGGCTCCTGCGGGAACCGCTCGGCCTGCGGGATCTGCGCAGCCGCAACCGCGAACTCCTCCGCGGCGTCCGGGACTTCGGCCGGGCCGGGGACCTCGGAGGTCTGTACGGACTCCGTCACCGGCACATCTTCGGAAACCTGCACATCGGCGGAAGCCTGCATGGCTTCGGAACTCTGGGCGGCATCGGGACCAGCAGCCCCCTCACCAGCCCCCTCCTCGACGGCCTGCGAACCGGCAGCCTCCTGGCCCACCCCAACCCGAGGAACCTCACCGACTCCCACGCCTTCGGAGCCCTGCCCCGCTCCGTCGCTCTCCTCAACACCCCGGACGACCGTTTCTGCAACACCCGCCTCAGGGCCCGCCTGGGCCTGGACTCCCCAAGGCGTCGCCCCGGCCGGACCTCGGTCGGCCAGCGAGCGCACCGGGCTCCCGGCGCTGTCCGGTGTCGGCGGACCGAGGTGCAGCGGACGACGGGCTGCGGGCGGCTGCGGCGCGGGCTCAGGAGCGCGCTCGGGCTCCGACAGCCGGACCCCTCCCAAGTCGACCGATCCGCTGTCCCGGCCCGACATCTCGTGCGGCCCGGGCTCGTGCACAACCTCGGGGACGGGAGCCGGTGGCGGCGGAGGGACCTCGTTGCCCCAGGCGCCCTGGGCGCCCGGCAGCAGCAACAGGTCTTCGTGGTCCTCGGCGGGCGTCTCGGAGAGGTAGAGGTACGCACCCGGCGCCTGGGCGCCCGGCTGCTCCACCACGCCTGCGCTCTCCGGCAGTCCTTCGCCCGGGACCTGGCCGGTGTCGGTCATGCGTACCCCTCGCCCATCGGTTTGTGCTCTACGACCTGCTCGTCCGGAGCGGTGCGTCGACCGCCCGCAGTGGAGAACGAGCATGCGTGCCGGGCGGCACGAACGGCCAGTCGACAAAGCCATTAACAGGCATTGTCGCGGTCGGCCGGTCACCATGGCAGGGTGATCCGCCATGGCCCGCTGTGGACTGCGCCACGTTGCGCGCCCTCCGGTTCGCCGTACCACACGCACCCCAAATCGGGCCCGTTTTCCGGACATTGACCGACGAAATTTCGGACAAGCCGACGCAGTACAACGGTCGGCCAGCCTACCGCGAGCGGTACGACAACAGGATCACGGGGCGCGATCGGCAAGCACGCCGGTGAGAAGGAACGCAACGCTGCGTTCCTTCTCCGTCCAGGCGCGGGTGTCCAGTTCGACGGACTGCAGAAGCGCGCACTCGACCTGATAGCCGTGCTCCGTCAGGTCCCTGCCGATGAGTTCGGCCGCGTCCCGTGTCGCGGCGTGCGTGACGATCCGCTGGGGACGCCGGTCGGCGACGGCGGAGACCACCGCGGCACCCCCACCCCCGACGCGTACGACATCGGGTTCGGGCAGGTTCTCCAGGATGTGCGGCGCGGTGCCCTGCACGATCTGGAGCTGTACGCCGAAGCGGCGGGCGGCGTCCATGGTGCGGGCGCAGGCGTCCCGGTCGCGGTCCACGGCGATGACCCCGGCACCGCAGCGCGCGGCCTCCGTGGCGAAGGCACCGCTGCCGGAGCCGATGTCCCATACGAGGTCGCCCACGCGCGGCCCCAGATGGGCGAGTTGAGCGGCGCGCAGCGGCTCGTTCTCGCCCTCGCCGACCGCGCCGCCGTACGCCTCGGCGGGCAGGGCCCAGCCGCGCGGGCCGGCGCCCGGGTCGCGCCCGGCGATCCAGCCGCCGCGTTCGGCCGGGGCGACGGGTCCGCCCATGACGATGACCACGTTCGGGTCGCGCCAGGTGTGATCGGCGGCCTTGTCGGAGGTGAGGATGGTGACCTGTTCGCGGTCGGTGCCGAGTTCCTCGCAGATGACGAAGGTGCGGTGGACTCCCTCGAGGAGCAGGCCGAGTTCGGCCGGTCCGGCGCCGGGCGAGGTGAGGACGGCGACCTTGGTGTGGGCGCGGCAGACGTTCACGGCGCGTCGCAGGGTGCGACGGTGGGCGACGACCACCTGGGCATCGTCCCAGGGCATTCCGGCACGGGCGAAGGCGGTGGCGACCGAGGAGACGGCGGGCACCACTTCGACCTCGAGGCCGAACTCGGGGGCGCGCAGGGTGCGTACGACTCCGAAGAAGCCCGGGTCGCCGTCGGCGAGGACCACGGCGCTGCCGCGGTGTCCGGCGATACGGCGGGCGGCGAGGCCGACGCTGCCGAGCCGGATGCGTTCGGCGGCCAGGGGCACTTCGGGCAGCGCCAGATGATGGGCCGCGCCGGCCACCAGTGTGGCGGCGCCGAGTGCGGAGCGCGCCGCGTCGGTCAGTGGCGAGCCGTCCCAGCCGATCACCGTGACCCGGTCGGCCATCGTCGTCAGTCTCCTGAAGTCTTCGCAGGTCGTGTGGTGATGGGGGTCCCCCGCTCGAGCGAAGGCGAGAGTGGGGGAGTGCGGAGCCCCGTGAGCGTACCTGGTGACTTGTGGTGATGTGGGTGGGGGTCGCGGCGGCCGTCCCTCCGTTTGGTTCCGGTCAGTTCCAGTCGGAGTACGTGAAACCGCCCGAGTCGGCGGACTCCTCACCGACGCCGTCGAGGTCTTCGGGGAGCAGGCTCCACACTATGTAGTCCGTACGCAGGTCGGCCCAGCCGCCGTCCTCCGTGCGGGTCCTGGCTATACAGGCGCCGCGCAGGACGCCCTCGCTGATACAGCCGATCTTCTGGGCGACCTGCTGGGAGGCGGTGTTGTCGGCCGCCGTACGCAGCTCCAGGCGCTCGAACTTCTGGTCGCGCAGCAGCCATTGGGCGGTGGCGAGTGCGGCCTCGGAGGCGTAGCCCTCGCCGCGTGCCCAGGGCGCGATGATGTACGACATCTCGGTGGCGCGTACGTGCCAGTCGGCCTTGCTCAGCTGGATGACGCCGACCAGACGCTGGGTGAGGAACTCGGTGACGGCGAGGGCGAGACCCCGGCCCTCGGTGCGCTCGGCGGGCGTCTCTTCGGTGACCCAGGTACGGGCCGCGCCCTCGGTGAAGGGCTGGGGGACCGGCGTCCAGGCGACGACCAGCTCGTCGTTCATCATCTCCGTGAGGGCGGGAACATCGTCGTCCTCGAGAGGGCGCAGCACCAACCGCTCCGTGCTGAGGGAGATGTCGGGGAAGGTGTTCGTCATGCGCCGCTCCGTAACCTTCAGGGACCGTCGGGCCTGCTGAACTGCCCAGCATGCAGCATGAGAGCACCGAACTGCACCACGAGGCGGTCAGGAGCACGGGCCGGGGCGCGGGCGTCGCGTCTTTTGGCCCGTAATAGGGTCTGAGCATGCTTGATGCCCTGACGTGGGCGACCGCCGTCGCCGCGCTCGTGCTCGCCGCGTGGTGCGGCTGGGCCGCCTATCGCGACCAGCCGACGAAGGACTGGCACTTCATCGGTATGGCGGTGGTGTCACTGCTCGCCCTGGTGCAGATGGTGGTCGGGATCGTCCAGCTGGCACGCGGTGAGAAGCCGGAGGAGGGCACGACGATCTTCGTGGCGTACCTGATCGGCGCGTTCGCCTGCATCCCGGCGGCGGGCTTCATGTCGCTGGCGGAGCGCACCCGTTGGGGCTCGGTGACGGTCGCGGCCGGCGGTGTGGTGCTGGCCGTGCTGCAGGTGCGGCTCTATGACATCTGGGGAGGCTGAGGTGCCTGTGGCCGAGGAGAAGCCGGCGCGGACGCGGCTCATCAGCGGTCCGGGCATGCTGCTGGTCTGGTTGTACGGCGTGATGGTCGTCGGCGCCGTCTCGCGCTCCGTCGTGCAGATCGCGACGGAGTTCGACAAGGCGCCGCTCGCCTACTCGCTGTCCGCGGTCGCCGGACTCGTGTACGGCTTCATCACGTACTCCCTGGTCCGCGGCGGCGAAACGGCCCGCAAGGCGGCGCTGGTGTGCTGCGCCGCCGAGCTCGCGGGCGTACTGACCGTGGGCACCTGGACCCTCGCGGACCCCTCCGCCTTCCCGGACGCCACGGTGTGGTCGGACTACGGCATGGGGTACTTGTTCATCCCGGTGCTGCTCCCGGTCACGGCGATGTTCTGGCTGCGCAAGGCGCGTACGAGGGCGCCTGGCGCGGAGCGGAGCTAGGCACTCGCGACGAACACGCCCGCCGCCACCGGCTTGGCCAGCGTCACGAGCGTGAGGCGCTCGTGGACGCGCCTCCTGGCCACGGCCTCGTAGCCGTGCCTCCGGTACAGCTGGAGGTTGTGCTCGCTGCGGTGCCCGGTGAACAGCTGGAAGCTCTTGACCGCGCCGCTCTCGGAGAGCTTCGCCTCGATGGCGTCGAGCAGCCGTCCGCCCAGGCCGTGCCGCTGCATACGGGGGTGAACGATCAGCTTGTCGATGCGCGCCGTCCCGTCCGCGTCCACGGAGCCGCGCACCGAGGCCACCACCTCGTCGCCGAGCCGGGCCACCAGCACCGTGCCGCTCGCCAGTTCCGCCTTGAGGGAGGCGAGGCTCTGGGTCAGGGGCTCGATGCTGTAGTCGCCGTACAGCTCGGCCTCGCTCTGGTAGCAGAGGAACTGCAGTTTGAGGATCTGTTCGGCGTCCTGCTCGGTCGCCCCCGAGATGGTCACGCTCATGCCCATGTGTGCATGCCTCCCGCTCACCTGTTCCGCCGGTTGTCCCTCACTCCTATCCCCGCGCTCACCAGGGCGCAACCTCCCCTGTGAGCATTCGACGCAGACATCCCAGGCATCTGGAACGTTCCGGGCCAAGACTGCCCTGTGAGATACCCAACTCCCCCGCGATCTCCCGGTATGTCAGGTCTTGCGGGGACAAGAGCGCGGCCATCAGACGCGGGCAGCGGCCGGGGAGCCGGCGTACGGCGGAGTGCAGGGCGCGGCGCCGGGCCGCGGTGAGCGCGAGCTGCTCCGGGTCAGGGCCGCTGTCGTCGGCGGGCTCGGTGACGTAGGGCAGCTCGATGCCGGCGGCGCGACGGGTGCGGCGGGCCTCGGTGCGGACGGCGACGCGCAGCCAGTCGGCAGGGTCGGAGGGCGGACCGTCCTCGTCGAGGCGTTCCAGGAGCCGCAGCCAGACGGCCTGTTCGAGGTCGCCGGGCTCGGCCCCGGAGGCATGCGCCTCCGCGGAGGCCTCGGCGGCGAGCAGTGGGCTCAGCGCGGCGACCATGCCCGTGGCGGGCCCGTCCGCGGCGGCCACATCCGTGACAGACATGTCATACGTCATATGCGGCAGGACACGGTCGCCCCGGGAGAGGTTGCCCGGAGCGACCGTTTATCACCCCAACCGGTGCATCGGGGCTCAGCCGTTGACCTCAGCCGTTGACGAAGTCCTCGCGGGCGAGGAGGCCGGTGTCCGGGTTGTCGGTGAAGACGCCGTCGATGCCGGTCGCGAAGTAGACCTGGAAGGCGCCGAAGACGTCGCCGTAGGCGTTCGGATCCGTGCCCTTCCTGAAGTCCGCGGGCAGGAAGGTGTTCTCGTTGCGCATCGTGTACGGGTGCAGGATCAGGCCCGCGTCGTGCGCGTCGTCGACGACGGTGGTCGGCCTGGTGAGCCTGCCGCTCGCGTCCCTCGGGATGATCAGGTCGAGGGTGGGGCCGATGCCCTGCGCGTACGAGGCGATCCACTTCAGGCCCTCGGGCTTGACGAGGTCGGCGACGGTGCGCGGGTCGCCCGCCTGGACGAAGTCCCAGGGGCGGCTGTTCGCGGAGGACAGCAGCACGACGAGCGGGTTGTCGACCAGCTTGTTCAGCCGCTGGATGCTGCTCGGCTCGAAGGACTGGAGGAAGACGGGCGAGTTCTTCTTGTGCTTGCCGTACTTGCGCAGCAGCCTGGCGAGCCGCTCCTCCAGGCCGAGGCCGAGGCCGCGGAAGTAGGTGGGGTGCTTGGTCTCGACGTGCAGCCACACCTCCTTGCCCCGCTTACGGCTCTCCCGCTCGGCCCAGCGCAGGACTTCCTCGAAGGTGGGGACGCCCCAGCGGCCGTCGTACAGCGTGTTGCGCGAGCGGTTGCCCGGGATGCGCTCCTTGGCGCGCAGCGTCTTGAGCTCGGCGAGCGTGAAGTCCTCGGTGAACCAGCCCGTGAAGGACACGCCGTCGACGCTCTTCGTCGTCTTGCGTCCGGCGAACTCGGGGTGGTCCGCGACGTCGGTGGTGCCGGTGATGTCGTTCTCGTGGCGGCACACGAGGTGGCCGTCCTTGGTGGGGACGAGGTCCTGCTCGATGACGTGCGCACCCATGTCGAGTGCCAGTTGGTACGCGCCCAGAGTGTGCTCCGGCCGGTAGCCGCTGGCCCCGCGGTGCCCGATGATCGTCGGCACCGGCAGGCTCTTGTAGCCGCCGCCCAGTTCGGCGGCTGCGGCCGTGCCGGGCAGAGCGAGGGCCGCTCCGCCCGCACCCAGCACCGCGGCCCCCAGCAGCGCCCGCCGTCTCGTGCCCCGACCCTGCTCGTCCGACCCCTGCGTCCCCATGAGCGCTCCTCCCGATAGCTGCCCTGCACCTGCCAAATCCGGACGATCGTAGGTGCCCTTGGGTGACGGGTGGGAGACCTGGGACGGAACACGCGGATGATGCTGAGTGTCGTATGAGGTGCGGGAGTTGGGGTACCCGGGCTTGATGGATGCGGCATTTGTCACACATCTCGTCCAGGTGTCGGGCGTGCAACAGCGCGCCACCCCAGGTAAACAAGTAGCGACACTGCGTATCCACTGCGTGAACCCGGTGTGCAATACCCCGGGTACCGCGAGTATCGTCCTCACCTGCAGAGACTCTTCACTTTCCCTTGACACCGGAGGGCCCGTTGTCCCGCTTCGCGCTCATCAAGGCAGTGCTCGGACCGATCATGCGCCTGATGTTCCGCCCACGAGTGGAAGGCGCGGAGCAGATCCCGGGCTCCGGACCGGTCATCCTGGCCGGCAACCACCTCACGTTCATCGACTCGATCGTGCTGCCGCTGGTCTGCAACCGTCAGGTCTTCTTCATCGGCAAGGACGAGTACGTCACAGGTAAGGGGCTGAAGGGCCGCCTGATGGCCTGGTTCTTCACCGGTGTCGGCATGATCCCGGTGGACCGGGACGGTGCGAACGGCGGGGTCGCGGCGCTGATGACCGGCCGCCGGATCCTGGAGGAGGGCCGGATCTTCGGCATCTACCCGGAGGGCACCCGCTCCCCCGACGGCCGCCTCTACCGCGGTCGTACGGGCATCGCTCGCCTGACCCTGATGACCGGCGCGCCGGTCGTCCCGTTCGCGATGATCGGCACCGACAAGCTCCAGCCGGGCGGCGCGGGCATTCCGCGCCCCGGGCGCGTCACGGTTCGCTTCGGTGAGGCGATGGAGTTCTCGCGGTACGAGGGCATGGATCGCGACCGGTACGTACTGCGTGCCGTCACCGACTCGGTGATGGCGGAGGTCATGCGTTTGTCGGGGCAGGAGTACGTCGACATGTACGCCACCAAGGCCAAAGCGGCGTAGGCGCTCCGCTGGGTTGAGCAGGGGCGACCAAGCACCGGGCACTACAAGTTGTTTGTCCACTGCGGGTTCGTCGGCTGGTCGCGCAGTTCCCCGCGCCCCTGAGGGGCGCTTCGTCAGCTGCCCGTCGTCCGTCTGGATCGACACGACACTGGGCAGCACCCGCAAGGAACCCCTGACCAGGGGATTTGAGCCGTACGCCGGAACGGCGCACGGAGGCTAGGGGTGCTCCGCCCCGCCCTCCAGCCGCTGCCCCCGCAGCAGGAACCACGCCGCGACCGCCGCGCCGAGCAGCACCACCGCGCCGGCGCCCGCCGCGAGGGTGAGCCCGTCGACGAAGGCCGCACGGGCGGCGTTCAGCAGCGCCTCCGCGTTCGGCAGGCCCGCCGTCGCCTCCACCGCACCGCCCAGGGACTCGTGTGCCGCGGCGGCCACCTCCGGGGGTGTACCGGCCGGAGCCGTGAAGCTGCCGTAGACACCGGTGACGATGGAGCCGAGGAGTGCGATACCGAGGGCGGCGCCGAGTTCGTACGCCGTCTCGGAGACAGCGGACGCGGCGCCCGCCTGCTCCTTGGGCACGCCGGAGAGGATCACGTCGGCGGTCACGGTGAACGAGAAGCCCGCGCCGACGCCCACGAACAACAGCGCGCCGCCCAGCAGCGGGTAGCCGGTGGACTGGCCGAGCAACGTGAGCGTGGCCAGCGCGAGGCCGATCGCGGCAAGCCCGCCCGCGACGACGGCACGCACCGAGTACCGGCGCGCCACCGTGCCCGCGATCAGTCCGGCCGCCACCGCGCCCACCGCGGCGGGCAGTTCGGCAAGACCCGCCATCAACGGCCGCATGCCCTGGACGAGTTGCAGATACTGCGAGAGGAAGAAGACCAGCCCGGACAGACCGAGAATGGTCAGCAGATCGGCAAGCACGGCCGCCGAGAAGCCACGGTTACGGAACAGCCGCATGTCCAGCAGCGGTGAAGCCAGACCGAGTTGACGGCGCACGAAGCCGAAGAGCGCGACGCCGCCGAGCAGGCCCGCGGCAGCCGCCTGTCCGCTCACCCCGTGCGCGGCGGCCTCCTTGACCCCGTACACGATGCCGACCATGCCGACGAGGGACAGGGCGACGCTGCTGAGGTCCCATGGGCCGGGCTCGGGATTGCGGGACTCGGGCAGCAGCTTCATCCCGACGAGGACGAGGACCGCCATCACGGGGAGGTTGATGAGGAAGACGGAGCCCCACCAGAAGTGCTCGAGCAGGAATCCGCCGCCGATCGGGCCGACCGCCACGCCCGCGGAGGAGGTCGCACCCCAGATGCCGATGGCGAGGCTGCGTTCACGCGGATCGTGAAAGAGGTTGCGGATGATCGCGAGCGTGGCGGGCATCAGCGTCGCGCCCGCGACGCCGAGCAGCGCCCGCGCCACGATCATCAACTCAGGAGTGCTCGCATAGGCGTTGAGCAGGGAGATCAGACCGAACGCGACCGAACCGATGAGCAGCAGCTTCTTACGGCCGATACGGTCACCGAGGCTGCCCATCGAGACAAGCAGGCCGGCGATGACGAACGAGTAGACGTCCCCGATCCACAGCAACTGCGTGCCGGACGGCTTCAGGTCCTCGCTGATGTACGGGGTGGCGAGCCCCAGCACGGTCGCGTCGACGGCCACAAGGAGCACGGCGAGGACCAGCACGGCCAAGGCGAGCCAGCGCCCGGGGCGCTTCTCCACCTCCGTCGCCGCCGTCCACTGCTGAGTGCTGGTCATGATTCCTTCCGTAGTGCGCCGCCGAGCAACAGCTCGACGATCATGTGGTGGAAGTCCTTGGCGGCGACCTTGCCGCTCAGGACGACCCAGGCGCCGGACGCGATCAGTCCGAACAGCGCCTCGGTGAGCCAGGCAGGCGTGAGATCGATACGGAACTCGCCGCTCTCCTGGCCACGCCGGAACAGGGCGGCGATCCGGGCGTCGAGCCGCTCCCAGCCCTCGTTCTGCTGCTCGCCCTCGAAGAGCTGGTTCTCCGTGTAGAGGAAGGAGAGCAGTCCGGCGACGGGCTCGATCTCGCGCACCAGCCGGCGTACGGCCTCGCTCGCGGGCCCTTCGGCGGGTCGCGCCGCGTCCAGCGCGGCCTCGCACTCCTCGATGCCGAGTGCTTCGAGAGCCCGGACGAGCGCGTCCCGCCCGGCGAACTGGCGGTGCAGAGTGGCCCGGCTGATCCCGGCCGCCTTGGCGACCTCGTCCATGGTGGCGGTGGACTTGCGGGTGAGGAGCTCGGCGGCGCTGCGGAGTACATGTGCGCGATCGACAGCCATGAGACAACAATAGCCCATGTGAGACATCAACGTCTCATTCAAGGCGTACGTGGCTCATCCATGCGTACCTCGTGATGCACTCCGGCGATCCGTGGGGGTGCTCAGTGCCAGGAGTGGGTGCTCAGCGCCACGAGCGGATGTTCAGTGCCAGGGCAGCTGCCCGCGTCGCTCCCAGTACGCGCCCGGCTCCTCGGCGAGCGCGGACAGCCGGGCCACCTGTTCGTCGTCGAGGTCGACGACGGCGGCGTGCAGGTTCGAGACGAGCTGGTTGACGGTGGCTGCGCCGGAGAGGACGACGCCGGCCCAGGGCTGCCGGAGGATCAGGGCGAGGGAGACCGCGTCGGCACCGAGTTCCGCCGCCTCGGCGATGGCGCGTACCGCTTCGGGGGCTTGCGGACCGGCGAGGCGGCCGTTGGCCATGGCCTCCTTGACGATCACGGTGAGGCCGGCGTCGTGGGCCTCGGCGAGTGCGGGCGCGGCGGAGGTCTCCAGGGCGTTGTAGGTGGCCTGGACGGTACGGAAGAGGGGCTCGCCGTCGACGGTCACGGCGAGCGCGGCCCGGATGGCGTCGGCCTGGGCCGGTCCGCTGGTGGAGAAGCCGATCGTGAGCCCCTTGGCGGCGGCTTCCGCCAGCTTGGCGTGGAGTTCCTTGTCGCTGAGGGCCGGGCTGTCCGGGGTCACGGAGTGGATCTGGTAGAGGTCGAGGCGGTCGCCGAGCAGGTCGGCGGTCTCGGCGCGCTGGCGCTCGTACGTGGTGACGCTGTGGTCCTTGACCTCGTGTTCCTCGGCGTCCGTGCGCCAGTCTGCGGTGTAGGTGTAGCCCCACTTGCTGCCGATGACTACGTCGTCGATGTCGGGGCGGGTGCGCAGCCAGTCGGCCAGGAATTCCTCGGAGAGGCCGTATGAGCGGGCTGCGTCGAAGTAGCGGACGCCTTGGGCGTAGGCGGCATCCAGGAGTTCGTGGGTGCGGTTGCGTAGCGCCTCGACGCTGCGTGCCTCCGGCAGGTCGCGCTCGCGGCCCAGGTTGATGTAGCCCGGGCGGCCTACGGCGGCAAGGCCCAGGCCGATGTGGCAGGTGGGGGTCGTGGCGGTCGCGAGGCGGGCGAAGGGCATCGCGGGCTCCGTTCGGTCGGCTCCGGGACGGGTGCTCGACCAAACGTAACCCGCGGTGGGTTTCGCCCCGTGTGTTTCTCGCCCCCGCCGCCCCTACCCGCCCCATCCCATCCCTGGGGCTGCGCCCCACGCCCCCCACATGAGAGCTCGGGTGGTTGGGGGTGATTTGGGCGGGTGCGGGTTCGTTGCGGATTGGCGCGCAGTTCCCCGCGCCCCTCAAAGCGGCTGCGCCGCTTAACGGGGCGTCTACCGCTTCTCTTTCGCCGTTGCCCATTCGTGTTGTGCTGCCACGTCTGCCTTCACCTCTGCCAGCTGTACCGCTACCGCGCTGGGAGCCGTGCCGCCTCTCCCGTTGCGGGAGGCCAGGGCGCCGGGGACGTTCAGTACCGAGCGGACCTCGGGGGTCAGGTGTGCGGAGATCTTGGCGAACTGGTCGTCGGTCAGCTGGTCCAGTTCCTTGTTCTCGGACTCGGCCACCTTGACGCACTCGCCCGCTACCTCGTGCGCGACGCGGAACGGGACACCCTGCTTGACCAGCCACTCGGCGATGTCGGTGGCGAGCGAGAAACCGGCGGGAGCCAGTTCCTCCATGCGTTCGCGGTTGACGGTCAGGGTGGCCGTCATGCCGGTGAACGCGGGGAGCAGGACCTCCAGTTGGTCGCAGGAGTCGAAGACCGGCTCCTTGTCCTCCTGAAGGTCGCGGTTGTACGCGAGCGGCAGGGCCTTGAGCGTCGCCATCAGGCCGGTCAGGTTGCCGATGAGGCGGCCCGACTTGCCGCGCGCCAGCTCCGCGATGTCCGGGTTCTTCTTCTGCGGCATGATCGACGAGCCGGTGGAGAAGGCATCGTGGAGGGTGACGAAGGAGAACTCCTTCGTGTTCCAGAGGATGATTTCCTCGGCGATCCGGGAGAGGTTGACGCCGATCATCGCGGTGATGAAGGCGAACTCGGCGGCGAAGTCGCGGGAAGCCGTGCCGTCGATGGAATTGCCCGAGCTGCCGTGCTCGAAGCCCAGGTCCTTCGCGACCGCCTCCGGGTCCAGGCCGAGGCTGCTGCCGGCCAGTGCCCCCGACCCGTACGGCGACACCGCCGTCCGCTCGTCCCACTGGCGCAGGCGCTCGGCGTCCCGGGAGAGGGCCTGCGCGTGGGCCAGTACGTGATGCGCGAACAGCACCGGCTGGGCGTGCTGAAGGTGCGTACGGCCCGGCATGGCGACGTCCGGGTGGGCCTCGGCCAGGCCGATCAGGGCGTCCTGGAGGTCGGCGATCAGGCCGCCGATGATGCGGGCGTGGTCGCGCAGGTACATCCGGAAGAGCGTGGCGACCTGGTCGTTGCGCGAGCGGCCCGCGCGCAGCTTGCCGCCGAGGTCGGGGCCGAGCCGCTCCAGCAGACCGCGCTCCAGGGCGGTGTGGACGTCCTCGTCGGCGATCGTGCCGACGAGGGAGCCGTCCGCGACATCCGCTTCCAGCTGGTCGAGCCCTGCGAGCATCCGCGTCAGCTCGTCGTCGGTGAGCAGCCCCGCCTTGTGCAGCACGCGCGCGTGGGCACGCGAACCGGCGATGTCGTAGGGCGCGAGCCGCCAGTCGAAGTGGACGGACGCGGACAGCTTGGCCAGGGCCTCGGCGGGACCGTCGGCGAAACGGCCGCCCCAGAGCCGTACGTCACCGCTGTTGCTGCTCACTTGCTCTGCTCCTCGGAGAATGGTGAATGTGCGACCGCCTCCCCACCCTTGCAGGTGAGGAGGCGGCTGTCAGGTCGGTACGGGCGAGGCTTACGCCAGGTCCCGCTTCGCCGCGATCTTCGACGACAGGCTGTAGATGTCGATGAAGCCCTTCGCCGCGGACTGGTCGAAGGAGTCGCCCGTGTCGTACGTCGCGAGGTTGAAGTCGTACAGCGACGACTCGGAGCGGCGGCCGGTGACGACGGCGCGACCGCCGTGCAGGGTCATCCGGATGTCGCCGGAGACGTGCTGGTTGGCCTCGTTGATGAAGCCGTCCAGGGCGCGCTTGAGCGGGGAGAACCACAGACCGTCGTAGACCAGCTCGCCCCAGCGCTGCTCGACCTGCCGCTTGTAGCGGGCGAGTTCGCGCTCGACGGTGACGTTCTCCAGCTCCTGGTGGGCCGTGATCAGCGCGATGGCGCCGGGAGCCTCGTACACCTCACGGGACTTGATGCCGACCAGGCGGTCCTCGACCATGTCGATCCGGCCGATGCCCTGGGCGCCGGCACGCTCGTTGAGCTGCTGGATGGCCTGCAGGACGGTGACGGGCTTGCCGTCGATGGCGACCGGGACGCCCGCCTTGAAGGTGATGACGACCTCGTCGGGCTCACGCAGCAGCGCGGGGTTCTGCGTGTACTCGTAGACGTCCTCGATCGGGGCGTTCCAGATGTCCTCCAGGAAGCCGGTCTCGACGGCGCGCCCGAAGACGTTCTGGTCGATGGAGTACGGCGACTTCTTGGTGGTGGCGATCGGCAGGCCCTTCTCCTCGCAGAAGGCGATCGCCTTGTCCCGGGTCATCGCGTAGTCGCGGACCGGGGCGATGCACTTGAGGTCGGGGGCGAGGGCGACGATGCCGGCCTCGAAGCGGACCTGGTCGTTGCCCTTGCCGGTGCAGCCGTGGGCGACCGTGGTGGCACCGTGCTTCTGGGCGGCGGCTACGAGGTGCTTGACGATCGTCGGACGGGAGAGGGCGGAGACCAGCGGATAGCGGTCCATGTAGAGGGCGTTGGCCTTGATCGCCGGGAGGCAGTACTCCTCGGCGAACTCATCCCTGGCGTCCGCGACCTCGGCCTCCACGGCACCGCAGGAGAGCGCACGCTTGCGGATGACGTCCAGGTCCTCGCCGCCCTGGCCGACGTCCACGGCAACGGCGATGACCTCGGCGCCCGTCTCCTCGGCGATCCAGCCGATGGCGACGGAGGTGTCCAGGCCGCCCGAGTAGGCGAGTACGACGCGCTCGGTCACGGGTTTCTCCTCACAGTGCATTCGCTGACATGCATGAGTATGCAGTAGTCCGCATGGTTCGTCAATCGCGGGGTCTGGCGGAGAAGGTGGCGAACAAATCTCAGGTTTCGTTTGAACGGGTGAAATCGCTTTCCCGTATCTCCCGCTGGACGCAGGCGCCGCGTTTGTAAACGACAGCTGGAGTACGCCGCCCGATCGACCACGGGCGGCCCAACCCCCGACCAGAGCGAGGCTTCCGCATGTCCAGGGCTCTCCCGAAGTACCACAAGCGCCGCGTGGCGATGATCGGCGGCGCCGCCGCGGTGGTGTTGTCCGGTGCCGTGATCGCAGGATCGGCCTTGGCCGGAGAGACTTCGAACAACGGCGACCAGGCCGCGACGAACGCATCGCCCGGCACGGTGAACTGTCCGGCCGTGGAGGGCAGTCTCCCCGAGATCCCGGCCTCCGCGCAGGCCGAGGTGGAGCGCAACCTCACGCTCCTCGACACCCAGATCTCCGAGGCCAACCAGAGACTGGTCGACACGGTCGGCCAGGGCGGCCCCAACTTCGTCCAGAACGCCATCCTCGGCCCGCTGGAAGACAAGCGCGTCGCCGCACTGAACCGCATCGAGACCGCGATCGGCCGCGCAGCCGAGAAGCCCGAGGGCCTCGAAGCCCTCGCGGCCTGCGAGCTCAACGCCGGTGGCGCGGCTGAAGCGGGCGGCGAGGCCGAGGAGGAGCCGACCGAGGCGGCGACCGGCGCGGCGGGCGACAACGCGGACGGAGCGGGAGCCGGAGACGCCGGCAACGCGGAGAACGCAGAGAACGGGGCCGGAGCCGAGAACGCGGGCAACGCCGGCGCCGCGGGCGCGATCAGCTGCCCCGATGTCGAGCCGAGCCTCCCCGCCGAGATCCCCGCTTCCGCACAGGCCGAGGTGGACAGCAACCTCGCCCAGCTCGACACCCAGCTCGCCGAGGCCAACCAGCGCCTCGTGGACACGGTCGGCCAGGGCGGCCCCAACTTCGTCCAGAACGCCATCCTCGGCCCGCTCGAGGACAAGCGCGTCGCCGCACTGAACCGCATCGAGACCGCGATCGGCCGCGCAGCCGAGAAGCCCGAGGGCCTCGAAGCCCTCGCGGCCTGCGAGCTCAACCAGTAACCGACGCCACCGAGTAAGCCCTCCGTGGCCGCCCCGAGCGCTGGGCCGGGGCGGCCACGGAGCCCGCAGGACCCACAGGGCGCAACTCCTCAGACAACCAAAGGAGTTACGCCGATAATCTTTAGGTATGGGAAAGACCTACGAGCGCATTGACGGCCGACTGCGTACGTTCATCGAGGCGCAGCCCCTCTTCTTCACCGCGACCGCACCCCTGTCCGGCGACGGCACGGTCAACCTCTCCCCCAAGGGCCTCAAGGGCTCCTTCGCGGTCCTCGACGAACTCACCGTCGCCTACCTGGACTTCGCCGGAAGCAACGCCGAGACGATCGCCCACCTGCGGGAGAACGGCCGGATCACCCTCATGTGGTGCGCCTTCCAGGGCCCGCCGAACATCGTCCGCGTACACGGCCGCGGCGAGCCGGTCTTCCGCGACGATCCGCGCTTCAAGGAACTGCTCGCCCACTTCCCGGACATCGACCCGACCCCGCACGGCCTGCGCGCGATCATCGTCGTGACGGCCGGACTCATCCGCGACACCTGCGGCTACGCGGTGCCCTTCATGGCGTACGAGGAAGACCGCGAACTGCACGCCAAGCGCTTTGCGCGGGAGGACGACGTGTCACTGGACACGTACTTCCAGAAGAAGGAGCACGTGGCGACCAGCCTGGATGGGCTACCCGGGCTGCCGTTGCCCCTGCCGCCCCATAGCGTCTGAGGCATGCGCCTCGGAGCCGCCGTCCTCGCGTCCGCGTCCCTCCTCGTCGCCGCTCCCGGCGGCGGTCAACCACCGCTGCCCGAGCGGATGGCGGACACGGGCGGCGGCCGCCAGCTGATCACCGTCCGGGCCTCCCGGACGTCCTCGACGACCGGAACGGTCACCTGGTGGGACCGGCGCGACGGCCGCTGGGTGAGGGCCGGCTCCGCGCCGGCCCGTTTCGGTGCGAGAGGGCTCGTCGAGGGCGGCTCGCGCAAGCAGGGCACGAACACCACACCCACCGGCCTGTACGACCTGCCGTACGCCTTCGGGATCGAGCCGGCGCCGAAGGGGACGACCGCCACGTACCGCCGCGTGCACCAGAACTCCTGGTGGTGCCAGGACAACGACTCGCGCTCCTACAACCGCTGGACCGAGCCGCGCCCGGCCGACTGCCGGGCCGCCGAGTCCGAGCACCTGATCTCGTACGGAACGCAGTACGCGTACGCGCTCGTCATCGGCTTCAACTACGAGCGGCCCGTGCGCGGGCGGGGCGCCGGGATCTTCCTGCATGTCAACGGGCGTGGGGCGACTGCCGGTTGTGTGTCCGTACCGCGGGACGCGATGCGGCGGATCCTGGACTGGGGGGATCCGGCGCGCAGGCCGCACATCGCGATCGGGACGGAGAGCGGTCCGACCTCGATCATCCGCTACTGAGGTCGATTGCTGAGGTCGATTGCCGAGATCGCTCAGCCCTTCGCGCCGCCGCCGGGTTACCGCGAGTCGCAGCAGTTAACCCCTTGCTCCCTGGTGCATTGAACAAGCTGCCGTCCCGGGACGTACCTCTGGGCCAAGGGCCACTCCCCCTCTCGCCAGTCCCACGGAGGAACCGTGAGTACGATCGCCGGCGGTCGCGCTGCGCGGCGCCAGACGTTGCGCCGTATCCGCCCTCGCCGCAATCCCGCAGTCCCGCTGCTGCTCGCTGTCTGGGCGGGTGCGGTGGGGGTGGTCTGGCTGTGGTGGAGCAACACTCCGGCCATCGCCAACAACACGGACCGGATACTCAACGCCGGCCGGATCACCGGTCTGCTGGCCGGCTATCTGATGGCCCTCGTGGTGTTGCAGATGGCCCGGGTGCCCGCGCTGGAGCGCCGCGTCGGCTCGGACCGAGTCGCCCGCTGGCACGCGATGAGCGGGCGTTACACGCTCTGCCTTGTCCTCGCTCATCTCATCCTGACCATGTACGGCTACGCGCTGCAGGCCGGGCTCGGATTCTCGGGGATCGTCCAGCAGACCATCGACTCGGTGAACACGCTGCCGGACATGGGCAAGGCCGCGATCGGCACGGGTCTGCTGCTGTTCATCGGCCTGATCTCCATCGGCGGCATCCGGCGCAGGATCCCGTACGACACCTGGTACCACGTCCATCTGCTCACATATGCGGCCGTGTACCTGTCCTTCTGGCACCAGCTGTCCACGGGCAACGACTTCGCCGTCCAGCCCGCCGCGACCACGGCCTGGTACGCGCTGTACGGGACCGTGACCGCGCTCGCGCTCTGGTACCGGGTGCTCGTACCGATCCGGCTGAACATGCGGCACCGTATGCGGGTCGCCGATGTCGTCGAGGAGGCACCCGGAGTCGTCTCGGTGCTGATCTCGGGACGACGGCTGCACCGCATCGGCGCCGAGGCCGGGCAGTTCTTCCGGTGGCGGTTCCTGTCACCGGGCATGCGGCTCAGCTCGCACCCGTACTCCCTGTCGGCGGCGCCCCGCCCCAACATGCTGCGCATCACGGTGAAGGCGATCGGCGACCACAGCTCCCGGCTGCGCGAACTGGAGCCCGGTACCCGCGTATGGGCCGAGGGCCCGTACGGCGCGATGACCGCCTCCCGGCGCAGGAGCGGCAAGGTGCTGCTGATCGCGGGCGGTGTCGGGATCACCCCGATGCGGGCACTGTTCGAGACTCTGCCCGGCTCGCCCGGCGATCTGACGCTGCTGTACCGGGCCAACAGCACCCAGGACCTGGCCCTTTGGGACGAGCTCGCCGCCATCGCCGACGAGCGCGGCGCCCGGCTCATGTATGCGGTCAACAGCCCGGACGGGGAGCGACCCGACATCTCGGCGGAGACCCTGCGCAGAAAGCTGCCGGACGTCGACCGCCATGACGTTTTCCTGTGCGGGCCGCCCGGCTTCGCACAGCAGGTCTACGAAGCACTCCGCGGCGCGGGCGTACCGGCCCGCCGCATCCATCACGAGTCGTTCGAGATGTGAGCGACGGGAGTCAGGAGCGATGAAGAAGAGTCACCCTATTCGGCGTGCCGTGCTCGCCACCGCCGCCACCGTGTCCGGGATCGTCCTGGTCCTCTCGCTGAAGCCGGCGTCGGACCCGTCATCGTCCGCATCCGCGCAGGGCGGAGCGTCGCCACAGGGTGGCGCGCAGCAGTCGGCCGTCCAGGACGGCACGGTCACCGGCACCGCGGCCACGACCCAGTACGGCCCCGTCCAGGTCCGCGTCACCATGAGCGGCGGCAAGATCACCAAGGCCGAGGCAGTCCAGCAGCCCAAAGGCGGACGCAGCGACCAGATCAGCGCCGACGCGATCCCCAAACTCAACCAGGCCGCCGTCACCGCGGGCAGCGCCGACATCGACGCCGTCTCCGGCGCCACCTACACCAGCGCCGGCTACAAGAAGTCCCTCCAGTCCGCCATGGACAAGACCGCCCAGTCGGGTGGCGGCGGCTCGTCGTCCGGCTCGGCGCAGGCTCAGACGGTCACCGGGGACGCGGTCGACACGCAGTACGGTCCGGTCCAGGTCCGCGTCACCATGAGCGGCGGCAAGATCACCAAGTCCGAAGCCGTCCAGCAGCCCAAAGGCGGACGCAGCGACCAGATCAGCGGCAACTCGATCCCCAAACTCAACCAGGCCGCCGTCACCGCGGGCAGCGCCGACATCGACGCCGTCTCCGGCGCCACCTACACCAGCGCCGGCTACAAGAAGTCCCTCCAGTCCGCCATCGACAAGGCTCCCAAGTCCGGTGGCGGGTCCGCTGCCGGATCCGGCCAGGCCGGTTCGGGCAGCGGCGGTAGCGGCAGCGGGTCCGCAGGCTCTGGCAACGGCAACGGGGGCGGCGGGTCCACCGACGTGGCAGCCGATGCCCGCATCGTGACCGGCAGCGTGGCCGACACACAGTACGGCCCCGTCCAGGTCCGTATCACCTACAACGGCGGCAAGATCACCAAGGCCGAGGCGGTACAGAAGCCGAAGGGCGGACGCAGCGACCAGGTCAGCGCCAACTCGATCCCCAAGCTCAACCAGGCCGCCGTCGCCGCGAGCAGCGCCGACATCGACGCCGTCTCCGGAGCCTCCTACACCAGCGCCGGCTACAAGCAGTCCCTCCAGAACGCACTGGACCAGGTCGGTGGCTGAGGTGGCGGATCCCGCGCAGGCGCCCTCCGTGGTGCGTCACGCGGAGGAGGTGATGGGCACGGTCGTCTCGTTCGACGTGCGCGGGGGCGAAGCGGCGGCCGTGCAGACCGCGCTGGAGGAGGCGATCGCCCAACTCCATGTGGTGGACGCGGTGTTCAGCACCTACAAAGAGGACAGCCAGATCTCCCGGCTCGGCCGGGAGGAGCTGACCGTCGAGGAGTGCGACCCGGAGGTCGCCGAGGTCCTCGAACTGTGCGCCGAGGCCGAGCGGTTGAGCGACGGCTGGTTCAGCACGAGGTACGGGGGTGTCGTCGACCCGACCGGTCTGGTGAAGGGCTGGTCGGTCGAGCGCGCGGCCCGGCATCTGATGGCTGCCGGGGCGAGCGGCGTCAGCGTGAACGGCGGTGGCGACGTCCAGTTGCTCGGCACACCGGGGCCCGAGCGGCCCTGGCGGGTCGGTGTCTCGGACCCGCTGCGCCCCGGCTCCCTCGCGGCGGTCGTCTCCGCGGCGGGCGCCGACGAGCTGGCCGTCGCCACCTCGGGTTCCGCCGAGCGCGGCGTCCACATCGTGGACCCCGGCACCAGCCGGTCCGCGGTCACCGACCTGGTGGCCGTGACCGTGGTGACCCCCCGGCTGACCTGGGCGGACGCCTGGGCGACGGCGGCCTTCGCGATGGGTTCCAGGCAGGCCCTCAGCTGGCTGGAGTCCCTCCCGGACGTCGAGGCGCTGCTCATCACGGCGGGCGACGAGGTCCGCTGCACCGGTGGGCTGGGCGCACGCCTGGGGTGAGCTTCAACCCCGTACGAGCGAGCGCGTGCTCACCGTACGCGTCAGTGGCTCTCAGTGGTGGTTCTGCGCCAGCCGCAGCAGATGATCAGCCAGCGCCTGCCCACCGGTCGGGTCACGGCTGATCAGCAGCAGCGTGTCGTCACCCGCGATCGTCCCGAGGATGTCGTGCAGTTCGGCCTGGTCGATGGCCGAGGCGAGGAACTGCGCCGCGCCGGGCGGCGTACGCAGGACCACGAGGTTGGCGGAGGCCTCCGCGGAGATCAGCAGCTCCGCGGACAGGCGCCGCATCCGCTCCTCCTTCGCCGACCCGCCCAGCGGTGCGCGCGGGGTGCGGAAGCCGCCCTCGCTCGGGACCGCGTAGATGAGGTCGCCGTCGGTGTTGCGGATTTTCACCGCGTTCAGCTCGTCCAGGTCCCGGGAGAGCGTCGCCTGCGTGACGGTCAGCCCGTCGTCGGCGAGGAGCTTTGCCAACTGGCTCTGGGAGCGCACCGGTTGCCGGTTGAGGATGTCCACGATCCGGCGGTGGCGTGCGGTGCGGGTCTGCGGTACGGCAGGCCCGGCGTGCTCGTGATCCTGCGCCTGACTCATCGTCGTCTCATTCTCCGGCTCGTCCATCCCCGTTGGCTGACGCGGCCGCGTCAGCCGCTGCGTCGAGGACGCCGGGCAGTGCCCGGAGAAAGACGTCCACCTCGTCATCGCCGATGTTCAGCGGCGGCATCAGCCGTACGACATCGGGGGCGGGCGCGTTCACCAGAAGGCCGGCGTCCTGAGCCGTCTGCTGCACCTGGGGCGCGAGCGGCTCGGTGAGCACGATACCCAGGAGCAGGCCCGAGCCACGGACATAGTCGATCATTGGGTGGCCCAGCGCCTCCATCCCGCCCCGCAGCTTCTCGCTCGTCCGCTTCACGTTCTCCAGCAGCCCCTCGGCCCCGATGGTGTCGAGGACGGCGAGCCCGGCGGCACAGGCGACCGGGTTCCCGCCGAAGGTCGTGCCGTGGTGACCGGGCTTCAGCAGCTGGGCGGCGCGGCCGAAGGCGACGGTCGCGCCGAGGGGCAGTCCGCCGCCGAGTCCCTTCGCCAGCGTGACGATGTCGGGCAGGACGCCCTCGTGGGCCTGGTACTCGAACCAGTGCCCGGTCCGTCCGACGCCCGTCTGCACCTCGTCGAGGACGAGGAGGGTGCCGGTGGCCGCGGTGATGGCGCGAACCGCCTTGAGGTAGCCGGGGGGCGGTACGACCACGCCGTTCTCGCCCTGGATCGGCTCGACGATCACCAGTGCCGTGTCCTCGGTGACCGCGGCGGCCAGCGCCTTCGCGTCCCCGTACGGAACATGCGTGACATCGCCCGGCAGCGGCATGAACGGCTCCTGCTTGCCCGGCTGACCGGTGAGCGCGAGCGCGCCCATGGTCCGGCCGTGGAAGCCGCCCTGCGTGGCGACCATGTGCGAACGCCCGGTCAGCCGCCCGATCTTGAAGGCGCCCTCGTTGGCCTCCGCACCGGAATTACAGAAGTAGACGCGGCCGTCACGCCCGAAGAGCTGGAGCAGCCGTTCGGCGAGCGCGACGGGCGGTTCGGCGACGAAGAGGTTGGAGACATGGCCGAGGGAGGCGATCTGCTTGCTGACGGCCTCGACGATCGCTGGATGGGCGTGGCCGAGCGCGTTCACCGCGATCCCGCCGACGAAGTCGAGGTACTCCTTGCCGTCGGCGTCCCAGAGCCTGGTGCCCTCACCGCGGACGAGGGGCAGCCGTGGAGTGCCGTAGTTGTCCATGAGCGCGCCCTGCCAGCGCGTGGTCAGTTCCTCATTGCCCCTCACGCCGCGTCCCCCTCTTTCTCGTCGTCTTTCTTGTCGTCCTCGTCCGGCACGACCATCGTGCCGATGCCCTCGTCGGTGAAGATCTCCAGCAGGATCGAGTGCTGGACGCGCCCGTCGATCACGCGGGCGGTGTTCACGCCATTGCGCACGGCGTGCAGACAGCCCTCCATCTTCGGGACCATGCCGCTGGCCAGCTCGGGCAGCAGCTTCTCCAGCTGCTTGGCGGTGAGGCGGCTGATCACCTCGTCTGAGTTCGGCCAGTCCTCGTAAAGGCCCTCGACGTCCGTGAGGACCATGAGGGTTTCGGCGCCAAGTGCCGCAGCGAGTGCCGCAGCCGCCGTATCAGCATTGACGTTGTAGACATGTCCGTCGTCCTGGGAACGGGCGATCGAGGAGATGACCGGGATCCTGCCGTCCTCGAGCAGTGCCTCGATCGCGCCTGTGTCGATTGCGGTGATCTCGCCGACCCGCCCGATGTCGACCAACTCCCCGTCGATCTCGGGCTGGTGCTTGGTGGCGGTGATGGTGTGCGCGTCCTCGCCGGTCATTCCGATGGCGAGCGGCCCGTGCTGGTTGAGCAGCCCGACCAGCTCGCGCTGCACGTGTCCGGCCAGGACCATGCGTACGACGTCCATGGCGTCCTCGGTGGTGACCCTGAGGCCCGCCTTGAACTCGCTGACGATGCCGTGCTGGTCCAGGGCCGCGCTGATCTGCGGCCCGCCGCCGTGCACGACGACGGGCTTGAGGCCGGCGTGGTGCAGGAACACGACGTCCTGCGCGAACGCGGCCTTCAGATCTTCGTCGATCATGGCGTTGCCGCCGAACTTGATGACGACGGTCTTGCCGTTGTGCCGCACCAGCCAGGGCAGCGCCTCGATGAGGATCTGCGCCTTGGGCAGGGCGGTGTGCTTGCGAGTAGTGCTCATGACGAATACGCGCTGTTCTCGTGGACGTAGTCCGCGGTGAGGTCGTTGGTCCAGATCGTGGCCGTCTCGCTGCCCGCGGCGAGGTCCGCGATGATGTGGACCTCGCGGTAGCGCATGTCGACCTTGTCGCGGTCGTCGCCGACGCCGCCGTGCTTGCAGACCCATACGCCGTTGATGGCGACGTTCAACTGGTCCGGCTCGAAGGCCGCTCGGGTGGTACCGATCGCCGAGAGGACGCGGCCCCAGTTGGGGTCCTCGCCGTGGATCGCGCACTTGAGGAGGTTGTTGCGGGCGATGGAGCGGCCCACCTCGACGGCGTCGTCCTCGCTCGCGGCGTTGATCACCTCGACCTTGATGTCCTTGCTGGCGCCCTCGGCGTCCCGGATGAGCTGCTGCCCGAGGTCGTCGCACACCTTCCGTACGGCCTCGGCGAACTCGGGGTATTCCGGGGTGACTTGGGAGGCCCCGGAGGCGAGCAGCAGCACGGTGTCGTTGGTGGACATGCAGCCGTCGGAGTCGACGCGGTCGAAGGTGACCTTGGTGGCCGCACGCAGCGCCTTGTCCAGTACGTCGCTCTCGACGTCGGCATCCGTCGTGAGGACGACGAGCATGGTGGCGAGGCCGGGAGCGAGCATCCCGGCGCCCTTGGCCATCCCGCCGACGGTCCAGCCGTTCCCCTCGACGACCGACGTCTTGTGGACGGAGTCGGTGGTCTTGATGGCGATGGCGGCCTTCTCACCGCCGTGCTCGTTCAGGGACGCGGCGGCCGTCTCAACTCCCTTGAGCAGCTTGTCCATCGGGAGCAGCAGGCCGATGAGCCCGGTCGACGCGACGGCGATTTCACCGGCGTTGTGACCGAGTACTTCGGCGACCTTCTCGGCGGTGGCGTGCGTGTCCTGGAAGCCCTTGGGGCCCGTACAGGCGTTGGCGCCACCGGAGTTGAGGATCACGGCGGAGACGAGGCCGCCCTTGAGTACCTGCTCGGACCACAGCACCGGCGCGGCCTTCACACGGTTGGAGGTGAAGACGCCCGCGGCGGCCAGACGGGGCCCGTTGTTGACCACGAGGGCGAGGTCCGGGTTGCCGTTCTCCTTGATGCCTGCTGCGATGCCGGAGGCGGTGAAGCCCTTGGCAGCGGTGACGCTCACGGTGCGACTCCGATCGTGGAAAGACCCGTGTCCTCGGGCAGCCCGAGGGCGATGTTCATGCTCTGCACCGCGCCGCCCGCGGTGCCCTTGGTGAGGTTGTCGATGGCGCTGATCGCGATGATGCGGTGCGCGGCCGCGTCGTATGCGACCTGGATCTGAACGGCGTTGGAACCGTAGACGGACGCGGTCGCCGGCCACTGCCCTTCCGGCAGCAGATGCACAAAGGGCTCGTCGCCGTACGCCTTCTCGTACGCGGCGCGCACGGACTCGGCGGTGACGCCGCTGCGGGCCTTGGCGGTGCACGTGGCGAGGATGCCGCGCGGCATCGGGGCGAGGGTCGGCGTGAAGGAGACGGTGACGGGCTCGCCGGCTGCCGCGCCGAGGTTCTGGATCATCTCGGGGGTGTGCCGGTGGACGCCGCCGACGCCGTACGGCGACATGGACCCCATGACTTCGCTGCCCAGCAGATGCGGCTTGGGCGACTTGCCGGCGCCCGAGGTCCCGGAGGCGGCGACGATCACGGCCTCGGGTTCGGCGAGCCCGGCCGCGTACGCGGGAACGAGCGCGAGCGAGGCGGCGGTCGGGTAGCAGCCGGGTACCGCGATGCGCTTGGACCCCTCCAGCGCGGCGCGGCCACCCGGCAGTTCGGGGAGCCCGTAGGGCCAGGTCCCGGCATGCGCGGAACCGTAGAACCTCTCCCAGTCGCCCGCGTCCTTGAGCCGGAAGTCGGCGCCCATGTCCACGACGAGAACGTCCGGACCGAGTTGCTCGGCAACGGCGGCGGACTGCCCATGCGGCAGGGCGAGGAAGACGACATCGTGCCCGGCGAGGACGTCAGGGCTGGTCTCCTGGAGCACACGGTCGGCGAGCGGCAGCAGATGCGGCTGCAGCGCACCGAGGCGCTGCCCCGCGTTGGAGTTGCCGGTCAGAGCACCGATCTCGACCTCGGGGTGCACCAGGAGCAGCCGCAGCAGTTCCCCGCCCGCGTACCCACTCGCTCCGGCCACCGCCGCGCGTACCACCATGGAAGCCTCCTCCTTGATGGCATGACTATACGTTTCCCTGCACGTTTATGCAATCTGTGGCGATGTGCGCGGGCCGCCAGGGAACCAACCCGCTTCCGCGAGAGACTCCCCCGGAGTCGCTCGCTGACCGCGGGAAGGAGACGGATGGACGAGGCGCCTCCGGTGTTGTGGGTGGGCGGATCGCCCGAGGCCGGCAAGACGACCGTGGCCCGGCTGCTCGCGCGGCGGCACGGACTGCGGTGGTACACCACGGACGCCCATACCTGGGAGCACCGGGATCGCGCGATCGCCGCCGGGTATGCCGCCGCGATCACATGGGAGCGGATGTCGCGCGCCGAGCGCTGGACGGTGCCGGTCGAGGACATGGTCGCCATGTCGCTTCATCACGAGCGGGGCCGGATGATCACCGACGTACGCGCGCTCCCCCACTCACCCCTCGTCATCGCGGAGGGCACGCCCGTCACACCGTCCGTCTCCGGTCCGGACGGTCGGGCGGTGTGGCTGGTGACGAGCGCCGAGATCCAGCAAGCCCGGCTCGTCGAACGGGGTATGACGCCGGGCGTGGGCGCGTTCCGGCTGTATCAGGCGTTGCGGCAGGAGATCGAGGCGCAGGTGGAGGAGTACGGCGGGCGCAAGCTGGTCGTCGACGGGCGTCAGAGCGTGGCGGACACCGTCGCGGAGGTCGAGGCACTGTTCGCCGACGCCCTGGCCGAAGGCCCCGTGGCGACGACGGCGGTCGAGCGCCGACGACTGCTGCGCTACGCCAACAGAGCCGTCGTCTCCCAACACCAGCAGTTCGACGCCCGGCCCTGGGCTCCCGAGGGTGCGCTGAGCACGGTGTACGGGTTCGCGTGCGAATGCGGGCACGAGGCGTGCACGGCGGACGTGGAGCTGGCCGTCGCAGACTTTCCCCGGCTCCCCGATGAGGGCTCCCCGCCGGTCCTGGCACTGGGCCACCAGGTCGTGCGGCCCGCCTCTCAGGGTTGCGCTCCGTCCGCAGAAGGAGACGTTCCCCGAAACAGCCCCAGGGATCGGCCCCTTCGTTCGCATGACGACTGAGGCCCGGCCGCATGGTCCGCTGGATCGCATGGCGGTGGACAGGCGTACGGCGGTGAAGGCGTTGGGGATCGGTTCGTTGATCAGCTCCTTGGGGCTCGGTTCGCCGGCGTTCAGAAGCGCCCCGAAGACGAGCGGTGCAGCAATCACGGTGCAGGGCGAGTCGGCCGCTCGTACCAACATCCCGACGGCCCGGGACCGCCGGGCCTCGGGCGGCGCGTTACTGGCACTGGCGACCCCTCAGCCTCCCCCGGAACAGGGCTGGTACGCGACGTACGAGGTCGAGGTCCCGGCCGAAGGGCCGTACCGGCTGACCGCGGTGACCACGGTGCCGGTCGAGCAGCCGCACATCGAGGAGCTCGGCTGCTACTTCAAGCTCGGGGTGGGCGACGGGCCCCTCGTGCCGGTCACCCGCTCGCAGCCGTACTGGTACGAATCCGTGCCAGCGTGGGGCGACCTCTCCGAACTCGCCCTGGGGGTCACGGAGTTGCATCGCGGCCGGAACACGATCACCTTCGTCGTCGACGAACCGACCGTGCTGTCCGACTCCACCGGTTACCGCTTCCTGCTCGACCGGTTCACGCTGACGCCCGTGGCCCGCGTCGCGCCGCTCGGCATCCACCTCGGGGACCCGGCCCGCAACCTGGGTACGTACCGGGGCGACGAGCCCCGACTCCCGCAACTGACCTTCGCCCTGGAAGCGCGCACGCAACGGCCCCACACACTGCCTTTCACCGTCACCGACTACTTCGGCAACGAGGTCGCACGAGGGCAGGCGACCGTCCCGGCCGGCCAGGCGCAGACATCGATCACGCTCCCGCGATTGCGCCAACTGCCCCCGGGCCATTACCGGGTGACAGCCACCGGCGTCACCGGCTGCTTCGCCCGGCTGCCCGAGCGGCGGCCCGTCACCGGCCCTGGCAACCGTTTCGGCGTCAACACCTACGTCTTCTCCCTCGTCCCGCCCTCCCGTCTCGACGCCTTCGCCGCCGCGATGAAGGACATGGGCGCCGGCCACGCACGCGACGGAATGGCCTGGCCCGCCGCCGAACCGCGCCGTGGCACGTACGACACGCAGCTGTACGACGACGTGCGGCGGGCCTTCCGTCGCCAAGGGCTCGCCACGCTCGACGTACTGACCACCGCCCCGGAGTGGGCGATGACGGAGGCCTCGCTGCCGCTGGTCGCCGACCTTCGGGACGCGTACCGCTACGCCGCTCATCTGGCCGCCGCCTCGCCCGACGCGATCCAGCTGTCGAACGAGCCCGACGTCGACACGACCAGCTCCACCGGCGACCAGCACGCGGCCTTCGTCAAGGCGGCCGCGCTGGGGATCGCGGACGCGGGTCCGTCCACCACGGTCACCGTGCTGCCCGGCATCGCCGACGCGGGCAGCCACTTCCAGATCCTCATGCTGCAGAACGACGTGGCCCGGTACGCCGACGCGTGGGGCTTCCACGGCTACCCGGACCCGAGCGACCAGGACGAACCCGAGGTCCCCGAATCGGCCGACGTACAAAGGGAGTTGCGCCGTCTCTACGGGGCCTCGCGGCTGCCGATGTGGATGACCGAGTGCGGGGTCTTCCTCGATGCGCGGCCCGGCAGCGATCTCACACCCGCGCAACAGGCCGTCCAGGCCCGCTTTCTCGTCCGCGCGACCGTGCGGAGCCTGGCAGCCGGTACGGGGAAGCAGTTCTGGTTCGGCGCACCGCCCATCCATGACGAGGGCGTGTACTTCGGGCTGCTCAGCCGCGAGTTCCAGCCCTGGCCCGCCTACAGCGCCCACGCCGCGCTCACCTCGCTGCTCGGCGAGGCACGTTTCGTGGAGCGGCTGTCGGACACGTGTTACGTGTTCGCGGCGGGGTCGGGGCAGCGCGTCACGGTGACCTGGGGACCGGCGGCGGAGGCGGTGTCGGAGGTGGAGGTTCCGGTGGTCTCCGGGGGGACGGCCGAGGTGTACGACATCATGGGCCGGCGCGTGGAGACGGTCGGGCCCGAGGGCCGGGTAAAGGTCTCGGAGGACCCGGTCTATGTCGTGCAGGAAGGCGTGCGGGACGCCGTGCCTGAGCAGGACCCCGGCTACCGCCACGCCACGCGGAACCTGTCCACCGCCGAGCACATCGTGCTCAGCCAGCGGTTCGACCTCGCCGACGCCGCGCCGAACAAGGCCGACGGCGACGCCCAACCGCCCCTCGGCTACCGGCTGTCCACCACGACCCGGATGGCCGTCGACGTCTACAACTTCAACGCCACACCCCAGACCGTCGAGCTGACCGGCCGCGCCTTCGGCGGCTGGACGGTACGGCCGACCCGGCCGCAGGACCGGATCACCGTGCCGCCCAAGGGCCGTACGAGTGTGGAGTTCGCGGTCGTCGCCGGGAAAGGAGTGCGCAGGGGCGTGGACTATCCGCTGGTCTTCGAGGCAACGATCCCCACCGCGGACGGCGACCGCACCGTCCCGCCCTCCGTCTCGCGCATCCAGCGCAGGTCCCGCAGGCGCGGAACGCCGATCCCGCTCGCGCCCTCCGTCGACCGGCTGACACCCGCTGGCGGGGCCACGGTCGATGGACCCGACGTCCGTCTGCAGGCCCGGATCACCGACGCGCTCTCGGGCGTGGACGCGGCGCGCGTCGATGTCGAGGTCGACGACCGACGCGCGCCCTGCCACTACGACCCGGCTACCGGACGGCTGACGGCCACTCTGCGCCTTCAGCCGGGTCGCCACGAGATCTGGGTCCGGGCGTACAACAGGGCACACGCCCCGGCCCAGGCGTCGGCGACGGTGACCGTGAGCCCGTAACCGGCCGGGCTGCTCAGTCCGCGATCATCCGATTGCCGAACCACCCCCTGGGCTCGGTGTTGCGCTCCCGCTGACGGCGTACGACATAGCGGCCGGGCGCGATGCCGGTGCCTCCGTGCTCGGGGTGAATGAGATACGCGACCGCCGAGGCGTCGATCATGCCGAGGGCGAGGCCGGTCGGGTCGTGGAGGCCGCCGGCGAAGCGGCAGGTGCCCGGGTCGGCGACGAGGGAGTGCGGATTGCCGCCCGCGGCGCTGCGCAGCAGTTCGATGCCCGCGGCGGGGACGTCCTGCCAGCGCGTGTACTCGTGTGTGGAGACGCTGCGCTCGACAAACGCGTACGGGATGACGATCAGGTCGCCCTGGGCCTGGAGGCCGTCGACGACGGGGATGGTGACCTGGCGTTCCAGGTGATCGAGGACGTCGAGACCGGTGAGGTCGGTGAGTTCAGCGAGAGTCATGGTCATGTGCATCACCTTCGGGTGTGAGGGCAGCCCGCGAAGGCTGCGTGAACGTGCTTGTCGGATAAGGGAGTTGATTACCGCGAGGGCCCGGAGCCGAGGGCCGGGCTTCGGGGCGTACGACCGCCCCGAGGCCTCACGTACGGCGCACGAGTCGGGCGTACTGCTCGCCGGACAGCCCATACGTCCAGCCGGCCGCCGAGAGCGGGTCCTCGAGGTGGTCGGGCACGCTCAGCCCGTAGCGGCGGCGGCCGCCGTCCGGCTCGACCGAGCCGTTGACGGCGAGCAGCAGGCGCGCGGGGCGGCCCCAGAGTTCGCGGGGCACGTCGTAGAGGTGGAGGTCGGAGCCGGGGTTGCCGGGGTCGCCTGTCACGCCGACGAGCCGGAGGCGGGCCTGTTCGATGTAGGTGCCCCAGCCGATGCGTTCGATGGCGCTGCGGCGTACTTCGACGTTCCGCTCGGCGTGTATGCGATCGACGGTCGGGCCGTTGATCACCCACTCCGGGACATGGGTGCCATGCAGGACATGGACCTGCGCCCCGTCCGCGAACCGGACAGCCGGTCCGTCGTCGCGGTGCAGCCTCAACTCGCCGTGGAAACCGTTGGGTTGAGACTCAGTATGGATCTCGATGGGCCGCTCGGCCATGACACACATGCCCTCGCCGGGCCACCACCAGCCGGTCGACCGGGCCAAGTCGACCCACAGGCCGAGCTGGTCCTGGTCGCAGCCCAGGTAGGTGGTCAGCCCCACACGTGCCATCACGTCGTAGTGGGCGACCCAGGCGGCGTCGTGCTGGCCGTACCAGGCGAGCCCCGGCGAGTCCACGTCTGGAGGCAGCAGCTCCGTACGCACCGGAGCGCATACCGAGTCACGCAGGGTTTCGGTCAGCGCGTCGTACACGAGGGCTTCGACCACGCGCCTCACCGGGACGCCCGCCGCGAGCGCCTCCTCGGGAGCCATGGTGCGTACCGAACCCGCTCCGGACATTCCCCATGTCCATGAGATCAGTGACGAGGACCGATGCCCGATCCGGTCGTCCATGCGTTCCCGCAGTTCGGACGCCAGCGTGGCAAGCCGCGCGGCCAGCGGCCAGTCGGATCCGCGCGCGGGCGCGGCGGCCGCATCCAGCCGCACGGGCCGAAACCTGTCGTGGTGGTCGAGCATGACCTTCCGCGCCGCCGCCGGGGACGGTGCCCAGACGAACTCCGGCGGAGGTTCGCCGATCAGGCGATACAGACCGGTGACGGCAGCCTCCGCCCTCGGCCGGTCGGCCGGAAGCGTGGACAAGCCGTACTTGAGCCAGTCCGCGCCCAACAAGCGTGCCAGTGCGACGCGTTCAGCATCGGATTCGGGCCAGGAGAAGGAAGGCCGGGAAAAGGAGGGCCGGGACAAGGAGGGCCGGGACAAGGAACTGCACGCATTACGCGCGCCTCGGAGTGATCCCGCTCGGGGATCCGACACGACGCTCACCAGAGGGTGGCGGTGTCCGCCTCTCGAATCATCATGCGAAGGAGCGTGACAGGGGTGGGCGTGATCCGCAACGCCTTTTCTCCGCACCTGATTTGTGCACTTGAGGACGTACGGGCGGCCCAGGCACCGAAGCACGCCTGAGCCGCCCGCCGGATCACCCAGTCCTTCATCCGGCCCTTCGGATCACCTCTCCTTGATCCTGAGGAAGGTGACCGAGTTCGCCGGGAAGGTGTACGTGAACTTGCTGCTCACCCCCTCGAAGGTGGACCTCACCGGGGCAACAGGCGTCTCCGTCTCGGAGTTGACCGCGTCGGGCGCCGCCTTCAGCGTCGTCACAGCGGCCTTCTTCGACGTCTTCAGACCGCCGAGGTCGATAGCCGTACGGGCGTCCGCCGCCTGGGCGTTGACCACCTTGACGATCACATCGCCGGTCTTCGCGTCGCGCGTGACGACCTGGCGGAACGGCTCGGCCGGCTTGTCGTCGGTGAAGCTGCCCCACTCCTTGCCGTCGAGGTAGAGGGTCACCTGACGGCCGCGGACCTTGATGTCGACGTCGTACGCGCGGCCCGTCTCGATCGATCCGGCCTTGGAGATGAGCGTCGACTTGCCGCCGTCCGTGGCCTGTTCGACGGCGGACTGGGTGTTGTTCCAGCCGCCCAGGTTCCACCAGTAGTAGTTCCCGGTGTCCTTGACGCCGAAGGCGACGAGGAAGCCCTCCTTGCCGGACTTCTTGGTGGCCTTCACATGCAGGTCGTAGTCGTGCCAGGCCGGGTCGCCCGCCGACACCATGGTGTTCTCGGCGGCCTCGTCACTCTGCACGTACTGCCCGTCCTGGATGCTCCAGCTGCCGCCGCCCGTGTGCGTCCACTTCGAGGCGTCACCGGAGAAGTCGTCGCTGAGCAGCGTCGACCCGTCCGCAGCGGTCACCTTCACATCGTCGTACGCGGCACTCGTCGCCCAGGTCGACAGTCCGACCGCACCCGAGATCGGGCCGCTCGCCGAGGGCGTACCGGTCGCCTTGGAGGGCACGACCCGGTCGCCGACGTTGCGCATGAACAGCTTCTGGACCTCGTAGCTGGCCGAGTTCCAGGAGGCGTGGTTGTTGAACCAGATCATGTCGGGTCGCCACTGCACGTAGTCCTCGTTGGCGAGCAACGGAGCGTACGAGGCGAGCTTCACGATGTCCGCGTTGCGCTCCAGGCCGGTCATGAACGCGGCTTCGGAGAGGGCGTTCTTGAAGGCGTTGCCCTGGGAGGCGTACTCGCCGAGGAAGACCTTGGGGCCGTTCCTGTCGTACGAGTCGTAGCGGTCGTTGTTCTGCAGGAACCACTGCGGGCTGTTGTAGTAGTGCTCGTCGACCATGTCGACGTTGGCCTCGCGGTTGAGCTTCCAGGCCGTGTCGAAGGTCGAACCGGTGTCGTCCGGGCCGGAGTTGGAGATGACGGTGATGTCCGGGTACTTCGCCTCGATGGCCGCGCGGAACTGCTTGAAGCGGGCGAAGAACTCGTTGGGCAGGTTCTCCTCGTTGCCGACGCCGAGGTGGGTGAGGTTGAAGGGCTTCGGGTGCCCCATCTTCGCCCGCTTCTTGCCCCACTCGCTGGTCACGGGACCGTTGGCGAACTCGATCAGGTCCAGGGTGTCCTGGATGTGGCGCTTGAGCAGCGCGTCGTCGTCGGTGGCCTTGTTCTGGCCGCAGCCGGTGACGAGGGCGGGCACGACGGGCAGCGGCATGGCGCCGATGTCCTCGGAGAACTGGAAGTACTCGTAGTAGCCGAGGCCGTAACTCTGGTTGTAGCCCCAGAAGTTGGCGTTGGTCGCGCGCTGCTCGACGGGCCCGATGGTGTCCTTCCACTGGTACGAGCGCTTGCGCTGCCAGCCGGACGCCTCGTCGTATCCCGCCATGCTGCCGGTGTTGACCAGACAGCCGCCCGGGAAGCGCACGAAGGACGGATCAAGGGCGGCGATCTTCTCGGCGAGGTCCTTGCGCAGGCCGTGACCCTTGTATGTGTCGCGCGGCAGAAGCGAGATCATGTCCAGCGCGACGGGGCCGGCGGTGGCGACGGCAAGGCGGCCCGTCGCGCTCGTACGGGTCGCGGTGAACTTTGCCGTGTACTTCGCCCAGCCGCCGCGCGCGGTGACTCGCCGAGCCTCGGCGAGCGCTCCATCGGCGTCCGCCAGGGTCACGGTGAGGGCGGAGGCCTGGTCGGCGCGGGCCCAGACCGAGAAGTTGTAGACCTTGCCCTTCTCGACGGAAATCCCGGTGTTGTACCCGGAGTTGGTGACGGACGAACCGCCGTCCAGGGTGAGGTAGGTGCGGTTGCGTTCGTTGAGGCGGCCGTCGTCGTTCACGGCCTTCGCGGTGCCCGTGGTGGCCCAGGAGGTGAGGGGCGTGTACGAGGCGTGGTCGGCCGTCGAGTACTCGAACGACCGGTTCTGCACGAGCTCTGCATAAAGGCCGCCGTCCGCGGCCCGGTTGATGTCCTCGAAGAAGACGCCGTACATCGTGTCGTCGATCTTCGCGCCCTTGGTCTTCGGGTCGACGGTGATCGCGTAGTCGGTGGTGTCCTCGGCGGCGGCGTTCCCCGGGGCGGCCGGGACGAGGAGCGAGGCGGCCATGATGCCGGTGGCCGTCAGGGCGAGTCTCCAGCGGGTGCGGGTGCGTGACATGGATACTCCGCGGCTCTGGTGTCGGGTTTCTCGGCTGTTCTCAGCGGCACAGATGGTTCGAAATACCGGACAATGATCAATACTTCGAACGGCAAGATAGGGATGGGGTTGGAGTGAGTCAATGGTTTGCGCAGGACACGTCAGGGAGGCGGAACGACGTGGACGATTTCTGGCCGGTTGCCGACGTGTTGGCGTATCTGGCGGGGAGTTGGGGCGTGGAGCGTTCCGTACGGGATCTTGCGAGCGGGGAGGAGGGGACGTTCAGCGGCAGGACGGAGTTCGAGCCGCTCGAAGAGGGCGGTCTGCTCCACCACGAGTCCGGCACCTTCGTCTGGCAGGGTGAAGCCCGCCCCGCCGAGCGAACGCTGCGGTTCCTGCCGGGCACTACGCCGGGCCGCGCCGACGTACGGTTCGCCGACGGCCGCCCCTTCCACGACCTGGACCTGACCACCGGCCGGCACACGGCCGACCACCCGTGCGCCGCGGACCTCTACCGGGGCGAGTTCAGCGTGTACGACGCAAACCACTGGCGAACGGTGTGGCGAGTCGGCGGCCCGGCCAAGGACTTGACGCTGACGACGGACTACACGCGCGTGGGCTGACCGTCGAGCCGCAGGTTCCAGCGTCCGGCCCGGCCCATGAGCGTGGCCGTCGACAACGGGCGGACGTCGATGTTCCAGTACGTCGACGGGGGCGCGTTCAGCGCGTAGACGAGCGCGGCGCGTACGACCGCCGGCTCGGCCACCGCGACGATCTTGCAGCTGTCGTCGGCGGGCCGGGTGTCGAGCCAGCCGCCCACCCGCTGGATGAAGGCCAGCAGTGACTCGCCGCCGTGCGGCGCGGAGCGCGGATCGGCGAGCCAGGCGTCCACGGACTCGGGCTCGCGGGCCATCGCCTCGCCGAGCGTGAACCCCCGCCAGCGGCCCATGTCGCAGTCCCGCAAGGCGGGTTGGACGAGCGGGGTGTAACCGAGGGCGTCCCCGGTGGCCCGGCTGCGCGGCGTCGGCGAGCAGTACCGCAACTCGGCCGCCGCCAACGGCAGCAGCGCCGGCGCCGCGCGCTGCACCTCGTCCCACCCCTCCTGGTCGAGCGGCCGATCGTCCCCGAACCGCTCGGCGAGCAACGGCGAGCTGCGCGCGGCGGCGACGAACGTGACCCGAAGCTGCATGCGGCGATGGTGGGCCGAAAAAATGCCAATGGCAAGAGACGTTACTCAGGAGTTACCCGGGGTCCATGACACCTGCTCGAAGGCGGTGCGCAGTCTGCGTACGCCCTCGTCGATCTCTGCCGTGCTCGCCACCGCCGCGAAGCTCAGCCTCAGGTGTGCGGCGGCCGGCTCGGCGCTGAAGTAGGGGCGGCCGGGGGTGACGGCCACGCCCGCGCGCAGGGCGGTGGCGGCCAGGGTCGGCTCGTCCGTGCCGTCGGGGAGGCGCAGCCACAGGTGGTAGCCGCCGGCGGGGATGTGCGGCAGGGCGAACTCGGGCAGGTGCAGCCGCAGCGCGGCCGTCATCGTGTCGCGGCGGTTCTTCAGCTCCGCGGCGACCGCCCGCAGATGACGGGGCCAGGCGGGCGAGCCGACGAGTTCAAGGGCCGCCTCCTGGAGCGGGCGCGGCACGAAGAAGGTGTCGACGACCTGGATGGCCCGCAACCGTTCCAGTACGGGCCCGCGGGCGGCGAGTGCACTCACCCGGAAGCTCGGCGAGGTCGCCTTGGTCAAGGAGCACACATGCACGACGACTCCTTCGGGATCGTCCGAGGCCAGGGGACGCGGCAACGGCCCCGCGTCCTCGTGCACGAGACGCCGTACGAAATCGTCCTCCACGACGAACGCACCGGCCTCGCGCACGATCCGCAGCACCTCACCGCGCCGCTCGGGCCCGAGCACGGCACCGGTCGGGTTCTGGAACAGCGGCTGGCAGACGAAGACGCGGGCGCCGGTCGCCCGGAACGCGTCGGCGAGCAGGTGGGGACGCACTCCGTCGGCGTCGACCGGTACGGGTACGGGGCGAAGCCCGGCCGCCCGGGCGATCGCCAGCATGCCGGGATACGTGGGCGATTCGACGAGCACCGGCGCGCCGGGCGGAGCGAGGGCGCGCAGAGCGGTGGTCAGCGCGGACTGGCCGCCCGCCGTGATCAGCACCTCGGCGGCGGTGATCGCGCCGCCGATGCCCCGCGCGAACCACTCACGCAGCTCCGGCAACCCGTCCACATGCGGGCGCCCCCAGGCACCGGGCCGGCGGCCGGCCCGGGCCAGCGCCGCGGCCATCGCTCGCTCCGGCTGCAACGAAGGGTGCAGATAGCCGCCGTTGAACTCGATGACTCCGGGCGGCGGGGCGGCCAGCGTGATCAGCACCCCGGAGGCGTCGACGGTACGCGGCACGAGTTCGGAGGAGGCGTCAGCGGTGAGCGCGAGCTCCTGCCAGGAGGTGTCCCCCGCGGCAGGCCCGTCGCCCCGCGGCCGGGCCCGGAACGCACCCGCTCCGGGCCGGGTCACCACCAGCCCCTCGGCGGCCAGCTGTGCCAAGGCCCGGGACACGGTCACCGGGCTCACCCGGAACCGCTCGACGAGTACACGGCTGGACGGCAGCTTTCCACCAGGTGAGTAGCGATCCAGCTCATTCCGCAGCCGATTCGCCAGCTCCGCCACACTGCTACGCTCTTGCATGAGAGAACAGAGTAGCGCTACTACGTCTACTTCAGTAGCGGTCCCCGCCGACCGGGCGCGACGAGCCGCCGAAAGTCCACAGCTGTCACCCCGCGGCCTGCTCCAGGCCGCCCTCGGGGTCACCGCCTTCTCCCTCACCTTCCCCGCCACCGCCTGGGGCCTGGAAGGCTTCGGCCCCTGGTCACTCGTGGCCGTACGCAGCGTCCTCGCCGCGCTCATCGCCGGCGCCTGCCTGCTCGCCCTGCGCGTACCGCTGCCGGCCCGCCATCACTGGCCGGGCCTTTCCGTCGTGGCCGCCGGAGTCGTACTCGGCTTCCCGATGCTCACCACCCTCGCCCTGGAGACCTCGACCACGGCCCACGCCGCCGTCGTGGTCGGCCTGCTCCCCGTGACCACCGCGCTGTTCTCGGCGCTGCGCGTCGGCTCCCGCCCCTCCCGTGCCTTCTGGACCGCGGCACTCGCGGGCTCCGCCGTGGTGATCGCATTCACCGTGACGCAGAGCGGCGGCGCGCTGACCAGCGCTGACGCGTACCTCTTCGGGGCGCTGCTGGTCTGCGCGGCCGGTTACACGGAGGGCGGCCGACTGGCCCGTGTGATGCCCGGCTGGCATGTCATCGGCTGGGCTCTGGTGTTGTGCCTGCCGCTCACGATTCCGGCGGCCGCGATGGCGCTGTCGTACGAGCCCGTACAGCTGACGGCGCACAGCGTGACCGGGCTGCTCTGGGTCGCTGTCGGCTCGCAGTTCCTGGGCCTGGTGGTGTGGTACCGAGGCATGGCGACGATCGGCATCCCGAAGGCCAGCCAGTTGCAGCTCGCTCAGCCCCTGCTCACACTGGTGTGGTCGGTGCTGCTCCTCGGCGAGCAGCTCACACCCGCCGCACCCCTGGCCGCCGCGGCCGTACTGGTCTGCATCGCGGTCGCACAGCGAGCACGCGCCTGACCGGCACACACCGCGCCGGTGGCAACCGGCTCCACCCGCCCTAGACTGAGACCCACGGACCGCTACTCCCGTGCGAGACGAGGAGGCCCTCCAGATGCGTGCAAGCAAAGGCGATCACCTGCTGGTGCACGGCAGGATCGTCGGACAGCACGACCGGGTCGGGGAAGTCGTCGAAGTACTGGGGCCGGACGGCAACCCGCCGTTCCGCGTCCGCTTCGAGGACGGCCACGAGACCGTGATGTCCCCCGGTCCTGACACCACAGTCCAGCATCACGTCAGCGAGACCAAGACCCAGTAGGTCCCAGACCAAATAGGTCCCGGACCCAGCAGGTCGGATTCAGATCAACGCGGCGGCTTCGCCGACTGCTGATAGTGGTCGGCGACGACGCGTGCCATGGCGCCGATCGGGTCGGCACCGACCTCCCTGGCCGCGAAGAAGACATGCCCTCTCGCCCGCGGGTGATCGCGGGCGAAGGTCAGGTGCCGGGACAGCTCGGCCGGGTCCTGCCATGCCTCGGGCTGCGCGGGATCGCCGGCCTTGTACAGCGCCTCCCCCACATACAGCCGCGTACTGCTGCCCTCGGCGACCTCCGCCCACCAGGGCAGCAGCTTCGCGTAGTCGGCGGCGGCGAAGCCGATGCTCCAGTAGATCTGCGGACAGATGTAGTCCATCCAGCCCTCGCGCACCCATTTCCTGGTGTCCGCATACAGGTCGTCGTACGTCTGCACACCCGCCTGGGTGTCCGAGCCCAGCGAGTCCGTCGAGGCGTTGCGCCACACCCCGAACGGGCTGATCCCGAACTGCGTGCCCGGCCGGATCTTCTTGACGCGGGCCGCCGTCTCACGCACCAGTTTGTCTATGTTGTCCCGCCGCCAGGATGCCCGGTCCTCGAAGCCGCCGCCGTACCGCGCGTACGTCGCGTCGTCGTCGAAGACCTCCCCCGCGACGGGGTATGGGTAGAAGTAGTCGTCCCAGTGCACGGCATCGATGGCGTACTTCTTCAGCGCGTCTAGCATCGCGTCCTGGACGAAGGCGCGGACCTCGGGCAGCCCCGGGTTGTAATAGAGCTTCCCGCCATACGGCACGACCCAGTCGGGGTGCTCGCGGGCCGGGTGCGAGGGGACCAGCTTGGTGGGGTCGGCGTGGTTGGCGATCCGGTACGGGTTGAACCAGGCGTGCAGTTCCAGGCCGCGCGCGTGCGCCTCCTCCACGGCGGTACCGAGCGGGTCCCAGCCGGGGTCCTCACCCTGGACGCCGGTGAGGTACTGCGACCAGGGCTCGTACGGCGAGGGCCACAGGGCGTCGGCGGTGGGTCGCACCTGAAAGATCACCGCGTTCAGGCGGCAGCGTACGGCCGTGTCGAGGTGCGCGAGCAGTTCGGAGCGCTGCTCGGCGGCGGTCAGCCCGGTCCGGGACGGCCAGTCGCGGTTGGTGACGGTCGACAGCCACATGCCGCGCAGCTCACCGGAGCCGGCGCGGCGCCGGGCCCCGGCCTTCTCGTCCTCGTCCGTGTCGCCGCCGGTCGTCGCGCCCCAGGCCACCGCGCCACCCGCGGCGGTGAGCCCGGCCAGCATCGCTCCCGCGAACGCCCTGCGTGTCACTCGCCCCATGGGTTCCCCCCATACGCACCGGATCGGCCTGCTCACATATCGCTTCCGGGCAGACAGCATGCCGCACCCGCACGATCGATCATCGGGACCCCGAGAGTAACGTTCACGAATGGAGCAGGCGCCCCCGGGGTCCTGCGACCCCCATGGAACAGCGAAAGGGACGATGTGACGGACACCTTCGGAGACATCTCACGTGTCGGAGTGGTGGGCTGCGGCCAGATGGGAGCGGGCATCGCCGAGGTGTGCGCCCGTGCCGGGCTCGATGTGATGGTCGCCGAGACCACCGGCGAGGCCCTCGAGATCGGCCGGACCCGGCTCTACAACTCGCTCTCCAAGGCCGCCGAGCGCGGCAAGATCTCCGAGGAGGAGCTGGCCGCCACGCAGGCGCGGCTCACCTTCACCACCGATCTGGGCGAGTTCGCCGACCGCGACCTGGTGATCGAGGCCGTCGTCGAGAACGAGATGGTGAAGACGGAGATCTTCCAGGTGCTCGACCAGGTGGTGACCCGTCAGGACGCGATCCTCGCCTCCAACACCTCCTCCATCCCGCTGGTGAAGCTCGCAGTCGCCACCTCGCGTCCCGACCAGGTCATCGGCATCCACTTCTTCAACCCGGCCCCCGTGCAGAAGCTGGTCGAGCTGATCCCGGCGCTCACCACCTCCGAGGGCACGATCAGCCGGGCGCAGGCGCTGGTCGAGAAGATCCTGGGGAAGCACTCGATCCGGGCCCAGGACCGCTCGGGTTTCGTGGTCAACGCCCTGCTTATCCCGTATCTGCTGTCCGCCATAAGGATGTTCGAGTCCGGCATCGCGAGCCGCGAGGACATCGACAACGGCATGGAGATGGGCTGCGCCCACCCGATGGGCCCGCTGAAGCTGACCGACCTGATCGGCCTGGACACGGTCGCGTCGGTCGCGTTCTCGATGTACGAGGAGTACAAGGAGCCCCTGTACGCCGCTCCCCCGCTGCTCCAGCGCATGGTCGACGCGGGCCGCCTGGGCCGGAAGTCGGGCTCCGGCTTCTACACCTACGCCCCGTGACCTCCGCATACTGACTACGTTCCGTACATTTCGGACCGAAGCGGGCCCGGCACTCCCACGGAGGGCCGGGCCCGCGCAATTCGCACCCCGTGTGCGCACCGGGCACGCATATGCCCCTCGCACACGCTCCCCACTTGTCCACCAGGCGAGTTGACTTTCCGTGCGCAAGTAAGGGATGTGACGACTACGCAAAGGAGCTGACCAGTGACCACCGAACCAGAGCATCCCGTGGTTCATGGTGAACTCGCCGAGTTACGTCGGTCCCTCGAAGTGGGCCTTGCCCGCATCGAGGGCGGACAGGCGTTGCTCACGCAGCGCGACGAACAGACCGCCAAGCATGTGGACGACCTGAGCACACGGGTCGTCGCCCTGGAACACCACCGATGGCCGCTTCCGGCGCTTGCCGCCCTCACGGCCGTGGGCTCACTGGCCGTAACGGTCTGGCAGGCCATGGGCCGCTGAGGTCGGTCCGGGACGCGGTGGGGGGATCAGGGCAAGGCGTCCTGCCCGAGCCTCAAGTGGTGCAGGAGTAGCAGCGCGGCTGCCATGTTGGCGGCCGGGACCTCGCCGCGGGCGACCATGTCGGGGACGAGCTTGAGCGGGACCCACTCCCTGCGGTCCGACTCGAAGTCGTCGACGGGGTGTCCGATGTACGCGCCCTCGTCGGCCCAGAAGATGTGGTGCCGGGCGTCGGTGAGTCCGTTGGAGGGCTCGACGGTCATCAGATGCCGCAGCGGTCCCGCCCGCCAGCCGGTCTCCTCCTCGAGTTCGCGGGCGGCCGCGTCGGCGATGTCCTCGCCGTCGTCGACGACGCCCGCCGCGAGCTCCCACCCCCAGCTGTCGGTGATGAAGCGGTGCCGCCACAGCAGCAGCACCTCGTTGGCCTCGTTCACCACGGTGGCCACGGCGACGGGCCGCAGCCGTATCAGGAAGTGATCGAGGTGCTGACCGTCCGGCAGCTCCACATCCGCGAGATTGACGCTGAACCAGCGGTTTGCGTACACAGTTTGTTCTTTCTGCTTCGTCCACTGCACGGTTCTGCCACCTTCCGCCGAGTAGATGGCAATATCGCAGCAGGAGCGTCTCACCAGCAGACCCATGATGGTCAGCCGGTGGTCCGCTCGCTGCGGTAGGCGCAGTGCCCGGGGGTCTCCCTACAGCGGTACGCGCAGTGCCCCGTCGATGAGTTCGGCGGCCTCGGACGTTCCCGCGCAGTCACTGGCCACCAGGTGCTCGCGTACCGCCCGCAGTCTGTCGCGCAGCCGCTGGGACTCCATCCCCCGCGCCTGCTCGGCCATTTCGACCGCGGTGACCACCGCCTTGTCCGCATTGCCCTGGCGCAGCTCGACCTGACTGAGCATGGCGAGCCGGTGCACCCGCCCCCGGTCGTGCGCCGGAGTGTCCACGGCAGCCGCGGCGTGCTCCTGAGCGGCGGTCAGATCACCGAGGCTGAGCAGCGCCTCCGCCACCTGTACGTTGACCAGGCCCGGCTGGACATAGCCGGTCTCGTCCGGCTCGTAACCGCGCCGGATGCGTTCGGCGGCCGACTCCGCACGCCGGATGCAGGACAGGGCGCTGCTGCCATCGCCGAGGTGCGCGTACGCCTTGGCCTGCATCGCGTAGAGGTCGGAGGCGAGCGCCGGTGTGATGTGCCGCCCCGCGGCGCGCAGCGCGGCCTCGGCGAAGGCGACCGCCTGCCGGTACTCGCGCATGAACAACGACTGGTTGACCAGCAGGGCGATGACATACGCGCCAAGTCCCCTGTCACCGCTGGCCTTTGCGAGCCGGAGCGCCTGATGGAAGTAGCGCTGGGCGAGGCCGTGCGCATCGGAGTCGTACGCGCAGATGCCCGCGATCGCCACCAACCCCCCTGTCGCGCGGTGGAGTTGGCGGCCGGTGGCGTCGGTGTAGCTGCCTCTGAGGAGGGGCGCGGTCTCGGAGTTGAGGAACCCGACGATACGGCTGCGGGTCGCGACGCCGCCGGCCTTGCGGTACATCTGCTCGTAGTGGGCGCGCGCGGCGCGCAGCATCTCGATGTCGGCCATGCTCACGCGCTGTCGGCCGCCGCGCGAGACGTCCGTGTCCTCGGGAGGGTTCTCCCATTCCCATACGGGCATCACGGCGGGAGTTCCGGTGACGGCGGGGGCGCCGAGGATGTGCGGGCGCTGCTGTTCGTCGGAGCGCCACAGGGCGGTGGCCCGCTCGACGAATCCGGAGAGGGTCGTGCCGTGCGGCGAGGCCGACTCGCCGGGTACGCCGAGGCCTATGTCGTCGAGTGTGACGGGTCGCTGCAAGCGCGTGGCGAGCACCTCGCAGATCAGGTCGGGCACCTGGCCGCGCGGGCGCTGGCCCTTCAACCACCGGGCCACGGCGGTGTGTTCGTAACGGAGTGCCAGGCCACGGCTGCGTCCCGCCTGGTTCACATGGGCGGCGAGTCCCGCGTGGGATATCCCGGCCTCGTCGAGAATCGCGTCGAGCAGGGTGTTGGGCTGCATGGATGCCCTCCGGGTGGCTCGGTGCGGACAGAGTAATGGGAACGTCTTCACACGGGGTGTGAACGGAGTGCTCGAATCCGCGCTGTGCGCGCGCTGTTGCGGAGAGTTTCCGGCCGGTTGACTGAAATGCCTCGTAAAGAGGCCCGCCGGGCCGCCGGCTCCCCCTCGTACAGTGCGGTGGCCCGTCTTCGCGCCGTCCGCCCGGCTGCCTGCCCGACACTCCGTGGCTTGGGCGGACGGTGCCGCTCCGCTTGGGATGAGCAGGGCGACTGAGCAGCGGGGGCTACAAGTTGTTTGTCGGCTGCGGGTGCGTCGTGGCTTGTCGCGCCCCGGCGGCGGAGCCGCCTATGTCACAGCCCCGCGCCCCTAAAGGGGCTGCTCGTGCGGGACGATCGTTGCGTAGTACCAGTATCGCGATGTCGTCCGTCGTGCTTCCGGCTGTGTGGCTCTGGAGGGCGGTGAAAACGTCGCGCAGTACGTCCCCCGGGGAGACCGGCTGCGTCTTGGCTGCCTCGGTCAGCACCGTCGGCAGCGGGAAGAAGCGGCCCGTGCCATCACGGGCGTCCTCTGCGCCGTCCGTGTAGAGGAACAGGGCCTCGCCTGGCAGGAGTTGGCCGCAGTCCGTAGCCGGGAGTTTGGCGGGCAGCGGGAACAGGCCCAGCGGGGGCAGGGGTTCGGCTTGCGCGAACGGTTCCGCTCGGCCTGTGCTCAGCAGATAGGGCCATGGGTGACCGCAGTTGAGGGCTTGCACCTCGCCGTTGTGGCGGATTTCCAGCAGCAGTACGGTGACGAAGTCCTCGGCGACCGGGCTCTGCGGATCCGTGTCGGAGGCCGCCGGGTGTTCGTGGCGGGAGCGTTCCCGAAGATGGCGGTCCAGAGCGCGCTCCAGACGGCGCAGTACATCGGCGAACTCGGCCTCGTCGTGGGCCGCGTCGCGGAAGCTGCCCAGCAGCGCCGCGACCGTTCCGATCGCGGCCAGGCCATGGCCCCGTACGTCTCCCATGACCGCCCGCACCCCGTGTGCCGTGGCCATCACCTCGTACAGATCGCCGCCCACGGCCGCGCCCCGGCTCGCGGACAACTGCCCGGCGGCCAGGGCGAGTCCGTCCAGTCTCGGCGGCAGCGGGCGGAGCACCACGGCCTGGGCGGCGTCGGCGACGGCGCGGGCGCTGTCGAGTTCGCGCTGCAGCCGGACGCGGCGCCCGGCCGTGAGATAGCTGGCGATGACGACGGTGAGGATGGCCGCGAACGTGCCGCACCTGGTGCCGATGCTCTCGTCCCGGCCCGCCGAGCCGATCGGGACGAGCGCGAAGACCGCGCACATGCCGCCCAGCACTACGCATGAGCGGCGGCCAGTGCCGGCGCAGGCGATGGCGGGGGCCGCGGCCAGGAGCTGGATGAGCTGGGCCTCGGCAGGGAAGAGGATCTCCCACAGGACGACGGTGGCGACCCAGAGGCCCGGCAGGACGAGAACGAGTGTCCGCCACGCACGGGAAGCGCCGATCCGCGTGCCGCCCCGGGCGATGGTACGGATCATGCCGACGGACCCCCAGGCTGCGGTACGGCGGTCGCGGGGCCTTCCCTGGTCGGCTTTTTTGGACGGCCGATCGACCGGATCGATTCTGTCGGTGTCCATACCCGAATGACCCGTTGGCACCGAATTCTCACCCGAATGGGTGAGGGACACCTCCGTGGCTCCGGAGGTGTCCCTCATCGCAGGTCAGCAGGCATGTGCCGGGGTCACACCCCGCGCAGCACCGCCCCCGTCCGCTCGCCCGCCAAGGTGATCGCCGCGTCGCGGGCGGCAGAGGCCTCCTCGACGGTGAGCGTGCGGTCGTCGGCGCGGAAGCGCAGCGCGTACGCCAGGGACTTCCGGCCCTCGCCGAGCTGCTCGCTCTCGTAGACGTCGAACAGCCGGATGGACTCGAGGAGTTCACCGGCGCCCTCGCGCAGCGCGGTCTCCACGTCGGCCGCCGGAACGTCCCGCGAGACGACCAGCGCGACGTCCTGCGTGGCGACCGGGAAGGCGGAGATGCGCGGCGCCTGAAGGGCGCCGGTGCCCGCCTCCTCCAGGAGGTCGAGCTCGACCTCCATGGCGCAGCTGCGCTCCGGCAGGTGCAGCGCCTTGATGACGCGCGGGTGCAGCTCACCGGCGTGACCGACGAGCGTCTCCTCGCCGTTCACCGTGACGTACAGCGCGGCACAGCGGCCCGGATGCCAGGGAGCGTGCTGGTCACCGCGCACGGTCAGCTCGACACCTGCTTCGCGGGCGACGGTTCGAGCTGCCTCGACGGCGTCCGCCCAGTCCGCCGGACGGCCCTTGCCCCACCAGCCGGCCTGCTCGCGGGCGCCCGCGAGGACGACGGCGACGCGGCGAGGCTGGCGCGGCAGCGCGGAGTTGATCCCGGCGATCTCCTCGTCGGTGGGACGACGCTCGACGGGCAGGCGCTCGGCCGTGTGCTCCTGACCGGTCGGCCGGAAGACCAGGCCGGTCTCGAAGAGCGCCAGGTCGTGCGAGCCGCGGCCGTCGTTGCGCCGAAGCGCGCCGAGCAGCCCCGGAAGCAGGGTGGTGCGCATCGCCGGCTCTTGGTCGGAGAGCGGATTGACCAGCTTGACCAAGGTGCGACGCGGGTCGTCGGCTTCCAGACCGAGCTGGTCGAGCACCTCGGTCCCGATGAACGGGTAGTTCAGCGCCTCGACGTATCCCGCACCGGCCAGCGCGCGGCCGACCCGGCGGTGCAGCCGCTGCCGGTCGGTCAGGCCCAGGCCCGCGGGGGGCTTGGGCAGGGTCGAGGGCAGGTTCTCGTAGCCCTCGAGCCGGATGACCTCTTCGGCCAGGTCGTTCGGGTCGGTCAGGTCGGGCCGCCAGGAGGGCACGGTGACGGTAAGCCGGTCTTGTCCGTAGACGTCGCAGCCGACCTGCTGGAGACGACGTACGACGGTCTCGCGGCCGTACGCGACACCCGCGACCTTGTCCGGGTGGTCGGCCGGGATGGTGATGGTGCGCGGCGCCGAGGGCGCGATGACCTCGGTGACGCCGGCCTCGGCGGTGCCACCCGCGAGGAGCATGAGCAGGTCGACGGTCCGCTGGGCCGCCGCGGACGCGGCCAGCGGGTCGACGCCGCGCTCGAAGCGCTTGGACGCCTCGGAGGCCAGCTTGTGACGGCGGGCCGTACGCGCGATGGAGACCGGGTCGAAGTGCGCGGCCTCGATGACGACTTCGGTGGTGACACCGGCCTCGTCCTCGTGATCCGCGATCTCCGTGTTGGCACCGCCCATGACGCCCGCGAGGCCGATCGCCCCGCGGTCGTCGGTGATCAGCAGGTCCTCGGCGTCCAGTGTGCGCACGACGCCGTCGAGGGTGGTGAGCTTCTCGCCCGGTTCGGCCCGGCGCACACCGATCGCGCCCTGGACGCGGGTGCGGTCGTAGGCGTGCAGGGGCTGGCCCAGCTCCAGCATCACGTAGTTGGTGATGTCGACGGCGAGGGAGACGGGGCGCATCCCGGCCTTCTGCAGACGGCGCCGCAGCCAGATCGGGGAGCGCGCCTCCGGGTCGAGGCCGGTGACCGTACGTGCGGTGAAGCGGTCGCAGCCGAGCGGGTCGGACACCTCGACCGGGTAGCCGAATTCGTTCGGCGCCGGTACGTCGAGAAGGGCCGGGTCACGCAGCGGCACCCCGTACGCGATGGCGGCCTCGCGGGCGACACCGCGCAGCGAGAGGCAGTAGCCGCGGTCGGGGGTGACCGCGATGTCCAGGACCTCGTCGACGAGTTCGAGCAGCTCGATCGCGTCGGTGCCGACCTCGTGCTGCGGCGGCAGCACGATGATGCCCTTGCTGCCGTCGTCGCCCATGCCCAGCTCGTCGCTGGAGCAGATCATGCCGTGCGATGTCCTGCCGTACGTCTTGCGCGCGGAGATCTCGAAGCCGCCGGGCAGCACGGCGCCCGGCAGGACCACGACGACCTTGTCGCCGACGGCGAAGTTGCGGGCTCCGCAGACGATCTCCTGGGGCTCACCCGTACCGTTGGCCTGGCCGACGTCGACGGTGCAGAAGCGGATCGGCTTCTTGAACTCCGTCAGCTCCTCGATGGTCAGCACCTTGCCGACGACGAGCGGCCCCTTGAGGCCGTCGCCGAGCTGCTCGACGGTCTCGACCTCGAGACCGGCAGCGATGAGCTTGGCCTGGACGTCGCGCCCGGTCTCCGTTGCCGGCAGGTCGACGTACTCCCGCAGCCAAGAAAGCGGGACCCGCATCAGATCTCCATCCCGAACGGCCGGGTGAACCGGACGTCACCCTCGACCATGTCTCGCATGTCTTCGACGTTGTGGCGGAACATCAGCATCCGCTCGATCCCGAACCCGAAGGCGAATCCGCTGTACTTCTCCGGGTCCACACCGCAGGCGGTCAGCACCCGCGGGTTGACCATGCCGCAGCCGCCGAGCTCGATCCAGCCCTCGCTGGAGCAGGTGCGGCAGGGGCGGTCGGGGTTGCCGACGGACTCGCCCTTGCAGACGTAGCAGAGCATGTCCATCTCGGCGGACGGCTCGGTGAACGGGAAGTAGTTCGGGCGCAGCCGCGTCTTCATGTCGGCGCCGAAGAGCGACTGGACCATGTGGTCGAGGGTGCCCTTGAGGTCGGCCATGGTCAGGCCCTCGTCGACGGCCAGCAGCTCGATCTGGTGGAAGACCGGGGTGTGCGTGGCGTCCAGCTCGTCCGTGCGGAACACCCGGCCGGGGCAGACGACGTAGACCGGCGGCTCGCGATCCAGCATGGCGCGGGCCTGCACGGGCGAGGTGTGGGTGCGGAGTACGACCCCGGACTCGCCGTCGCTGTCAGCACCCTTGGGGCCCTGGACGAAGAAGGTGTCCTGCATCTGCCGGGCCGGGTGGTCCGGGCCGAAGTTCAGGGCGTCGAAGTTGAACCACTCGGCCTCGACCTCGGGGCCCTCCGCGATCTCGTATCCCATGGACACGAAGACGTCCGCGACCCGCTCCATCATCGTGGTCAGCGGGTGCCGGGCGCCGGCCGGGACGCGGTCGTACGGCAGCGTGACGTCCACGGCCTCCTCGACCAGCACCCGGGCGTCGCGCTCGGCCTCCAGCTCGGCCTGGCGAGCGGCGAGCCCCTTGTTCACGGCGCCGCGGGCCTGGCCGACCCGCTTGCCGGCGTCGGCCTTGGCGTGCGGGGGCAGGGCGCCGATCTCGCGGTTGGCGAGCGCCAGCGGCGAGGCGGGGCCGGTGTGGGCGACCTTGGCCTCGTGGAGCGCGTCGAGCGAGTCCGCGGCGGCGAAGGCGGCGAGCGCCTCGTCCCGCATGCGCTCGATCTGTTCCGGTTTCAGTGCCTCGACCTCTACAGGGTCGTACGACTTGTTCGGTGCCGACATCTCTTCCCGTGCTTCCGGTTGGCTGGCTGAGGGTCCCGTCATGACTCGGGGGACGCGTCGTCCCTGAAACGAAACGGGGACGCAAGGTGCCAAAGGCCGAGTCTAACGGGGGTGGGGTCCCTCTCGGACCGGGCGTCCGAGAGGGACCCGCAGGTGTGCGAATGCGCCCGTGGGGCCTCGGTCGGCGTTACAGCAGATACGCCGGGGTGCCCACGGGCAACGTAAATCGGAACTGTGCGCCGCCGCCGGGGGCGCGGCCGACCGTGATGGTGCCGCCGTGGGCTTCGACGATGCCCTTGACGATGTACAGCCCGAGGCCGGTGCCACCGCGCTTGCTGCCCCGCCAGAAGCGGGTGAAGACGCGGTTCATGGACTCCTCCGGGATGCCGGGGCCCTCGTCGCTCACCGTGACCGACGTACCGGCGCATTCCCGTTCGCGGGGCGACGGCGCGGGCTCTACGTCGATGGTGACGGTTCCCTCGCCGTGCCGCACGGCATTTTCCAGCAGGTTGCTGAGCACCTGGTCGACCTTGTCGGGGTCGGCCCACAGGTCGGGCAGCGGCTGGCCGATGCGCAGCAGGAAGCGGTCGGCGGACTGGCCGGAGGCGACGTACGCCTGGATGTGCCGGCCGACGGCGACGCCCAGGTCGACGGGCTGGCGGCGCAGTTCGAGGCGGCCGGAGTCGATGCGGGATATGTCGAGGAGTTCGGCGATCAGACGCGTGACGCGGTTCGCGTCGGCGTCGACCGTCTCCAGCATGAGCTTCTTCTGGTCGTCGGTGAACCGTTCCCACTTGGCGAGCAGCGTCGCCGTGAAGCCCTTCACGGAGGTGAGCGGCGAACGGAGTTCATGGGCGACCGTGGCGATCAACTCGGCGTGGCTCCGCTCGGTGCGGCGGCGGGCCTCGGTGTCGCGCAGCGAGACGACGACGCGGCGGACGGGACCAGTGGGTGCGGTGCGTACGTAGCGCGCGGAGACCAGGACCTCCCGGCCTCCGGGAAGGAGCAGGTTGCGCTCGGGCTGCCCGACACGGATCGCGAGACCGCCGTACGGGTCGGTCAGCTGCCACCAGCGGCGGCCTTCCAGGTCTTCTAACGGGAGCGCCCACTCCAGCTGCCGGCCGAGCGCGTCGGCGGCGGGGACGGCGGTGATCCGGGCCGCGGCGGCGTTGAAGCAGATCACGCGGCCGTACTCGTCGGCGATCACCAGTCCGTCGGGCAGGTCGTCGGAGTCGATGCCGAGGTCGGCGAGATCACCGCGCAGGGACGCGGCTGCGCTGTGCACGTCCCGTGCGCGCAGTGCCCTTTTCGCACCGCTCGTTCCGACACTCATCCCCGCACCCCACCTCTCGGACCTGGCGAGTGGGCCCCCGAGTCCGTCACCCTACTAGCTGTCAGTGACGGAACGGACCCCCTCAGGGACGTGCACCGCGGGTGCGTTGTGCACGGGCGGACGCGTAGAGACATACGGCGGCGGCGGTCGCGAGGTTCAGGCTCTCGGCCTTTCCGTGAATGGGTACGCGCACCACGGCGTCCGCCAGTGCCCGCGTATCCTCCGGCAGTCCCCACGCCTCGTTCCCGAACACCCAGGCGGTGGGCCCGCCCATGGTGCCGCGGTCGAGTTCGTCGTCCAGGTCGTGCTCACCGGCCCCGTCGGCGGCCAGTACGCGTACACCGGCGCCCTTGAGCCCCGCGACGGCGTCCGCCACGGGCACCCCCACGGCGACCGGCAGATGGAACAGCGAACCGACCGACGCCCGCACCGTCTTGGTGTTGTAGACGTCCACGGAAGCGTCGGTGAGGACGACGGAGTCCGCTCCCGCGGCGTCCGCGCATCGCAGCACTGTGCCGGCGTTCCCGGGGTCCCGCACATGCGCCAGTACGGCGACCAGCCTGGGCCCGGCCTCGATGATCTCCTCGAACGGCGTGTCCAGGAACCGGCAGATCCCGACGAGGCCCTGCGGGGTGACGGTCGTCGAGATGCCGGCGATCACGTCCTCGGCGGCGAGGTGCACGCGTGCGCCCGTCGCCCGGGCCTCGCCCACGATGTCGGGGTACCGCTCCGCGGCGTCGAGCGTCGCGAACAGCTCGACGAGCGTGGGGCCGTCCCCGCTGCCCCGGTGCCCGGCCGCCTCCCGCACGGCCTGCGGCCCCTCGGCAAGGAACAGCCGTTCCTTGGCCCGGAAGTTCCGCTTGGTGAGCCGCCGGGCGGCGGTGACGCGGGGCGAGCGGGGGGAGATCAACTCGGGGGCGGGTGGCATGGGGTTCACCTTCGGTGGGATGACGGAGGGGGTACGTGCGGTTGCTCGCCCCCGCCGCCCCTACCCGTCCCATCGCAGGGGCTTCGCCCCTTTGATCCCACCAGGGGCTCCGCCCCTGGACCCCGCTGGGGGCTGCGCCCCCAGACCCCCATCGGCCTGAACGGCCTCGTCCTCAATCGCCGGACGGCCTACTTGATGCCGGCCTCGGCTGCAAAGACTCAGCCCCGCTGCAGAGAGACAGCCCCGCCGCAAAGACTCAGTCCCGCTGCGAAAACCAGCCCCGCAGCAAAGACTCGCCCCGCTGCGAGAGCCAGCCAGGCCGCTCAACATCAGCCCGGCCGCGCCACATCAGCCCGGCCGTTCAACATCAGCCCGGCCGTTCAAAATCAGCCCCTCCGGCGTTTGAGGAGCGGGGGTCCGGGGGCTGGCCCCCGAAACGGGGTCCAGGGGCGCAGCCCCTGACGGGGGGTCTGGGGGCGCAAGTCCCCAGTGGGGTTCCGGGGCAGCGCCCCGGGGATGGGACGGGTAGGGGCGGCGGGGGCGAAAAAAACCCGCCGCCCCCCGGACGCACTCGGACCCGCAGGCAGCGCACAGCCTGCGGGTCCGGTTCACGTCAGGGACGACGCGGCTGAAGCCGGCGCCGGCGTCACGCCGCCTTCGGCGCGTTCACGTCCGACGGCAGCGCCTTCTGCGCTACCTCGACGAGCGCGGCGAACGCGTTGGCGTCGTTGACGGCGAGGTCCGCGAGGATCTTGCGGTCGACCTCGACGTTCGCGGCCTTCAGGCCCTGGATGAAGCGGTTGTAGGTGATGCCGTTGGCGCGGGCAGCGGCGTTGATCCGCTGGATCCACAGCTGACGGAAGTCGCCCTTGCGCTTCTTGCGGTCGTTGTAGTTGTAGACCAGCGAGTGGGTGACCTGCTCCTTGGCCTTGCGGTACAGGCGCGAACGCTGACCGCGGTAGCCGGAGGCCTGCTCGAGGATCGCCCGGCGCTTCTTGTGGGCGTTGACTGCCCGCTTGACGCGTGCCACTTGATTAACTCCTTGTAGCGGGGCCGTGGTTGGACTCACACGACCCGAAATCGATTGGGTCCCGGTCAGAGATCAGGTACGCGATGCGTTCCCGACGTCACTTGCCGAGAAGCTTCTTGATCTTCTTGGCGTCGCCCGGGGCCATCTCGGCGTTACCGGTGAGGCGACGCGTCAGACGGGACGACTTGTGCTCGAGCAGGTGGCGCTTGCCGGCGCGCTCACGGAGCACCTTGCCGGAGCCGGTGACCTTGAAGCGCTTGCGGGCACCGCTGTGCGACTTGTTCTTCGGCATAGCGCCGTTCTCTCCTCGTCAGTGGCGTTCCGATGCCCGGTCGTGAAACCGGGCACGGCGGAACGTCAGATGTATCGGTTGGCATCCCCGGACTCTCGTCCAGGGACCTGGACCCCAGGACCTGCGTCCTGGAATCAGGCGTCGGCGGAAGCCTCGGCCGGAGCTTCCTCGGCGACGTTCTGCGACTTGCCAGGGTTGGCCTTCGCTTCCGCCTTCCGGGCTTCCTGCGCCTGGCGGGCCTCGGCCATCGCCTCGGTCTTCTTCTTGTGCGGACCGAGAACCATGATCATGTTCCGGCCGTCCTGCTTCGGGTTCGACTCCACGAAGCCGAGGTCCTGGACGTCCTCCGCGAGACGCTGCAGCAGTCGGTAGCCGAGCTCCGGCCGGGACTGCTCGCGACCACGGAACATGATCGTGATCTTGACCTTGTCGCCCTGCTTGAGGAACCGGACGACGTGACCCTTCTTGGTGTCATAGTCGTGCGGGTCGATCTTCGGCCGGAGCTTCATCTCCTTGATGACCGTGTGCGCCTGGTTCTTGCGCGCCTCACGGGCCTTCATGGCCGACTCGTACTTGAACTTCCCGTAGTCCATGAGCTTGCAGACCGGCGGACGTGCGTTCGCAGCCACCTCGACCAGGTCGAGGTCGTACTCCTGCGCAAGCTCCAGGGCCTTGGCAAGCGGAACAATCCCGACCTGCTCGCCGCTGGGACCGACAAGTCGCACCTCGGGAACGCGAATCCGGTCGTTGATGCGGGGCTCGGCGCTGATGGATCCTCCTCGGTTAGCACCACACGGCTGTCTGGCAGACAGCTCGCGTACGTCTCTTCAACTGGGACCAACCACCGGGAGCCACGAAAAATGCCCCGGACGGGACGCAGGCGGGGCTCCAATGACTACCGGAGCACCGCCGCGGAGGCCCGCGGGGCGCATATCCTGCGGCTCCATCGTCCGTACGGAACGATGGTGGCCGCCTGACCGGGTGACCCGCCGTCCCGAAGGACAGCCAGGTGGGAGATCGGAGCCTCCACTTGCGGGTCGAACACGCTGACATGTGTCTTGGCATGCCCGACCGGTCGTTACACAAGGTTAGCAGCTCCTGAAGGCGTGCGCTAACCAGGTCTCCGGTGCCTCCTGCTGTCAAGTGGGCACGCACCTGGCCCTATCGTGTGGGGCATGAGTGACACCCCTCCTGAGACCCCCGACTTCGACGCCATGACCCGCGACATCGCCGAGGTCCCGGCGGTCGAGGTGATCGTTACGGTCGCCGTCAACCTGATGAGCGCCGCCGCCGTGAAGCTCGGTCTGACGGAGGAGGGCGAGAAGCACAAGGACCTGGACGAGGCGCGCAAGCTGGTGCACGCGCTGGCCGGGCTGCTGGACGCGAGCGCGACCGAGATCAGCTCCTTCCACGCGGCACCGCTGCGCGACGGCCTGAAGTCGCTCCAGCTGGCGTTCCGCGAGGCGTCGTCCGTCCCGGACGAGCCGGGCCAGGGGCCGGGCGAGAAGTACACGGGTCCGGTCTTCGGCTGAGGCCGACTCCGGAGACGTACCGAAGACGGTACGAGCGTCGTACGAGGCTTCAGGTCCGTACGTAAAGGGGCTCGCCCGGTGGTGTCGCCTCGGTCGGCAGGAGTGCCAGGTCGAGGCCGTGCACCAGGCGGGCCCTCAGTGTGTCGTCGGCTGCCAGGCGGCGGGCGACCGAGCGGGCGGTCTCGGCGGGGGTGGCGGAGGGGTCCAGTACGAGGGCGAGGGTGCCGTCGGCCTGGCCCGGGCCGAGGTGGGCGCGGAGCACGGCGGGCTCGGCGGCGACGGCGGCGCGTACGGCGTCGGTCACGGCGGGGTCGGTGAGCGGGTCCGTGCTGGTGCGGCCCTCGGCGAGGGCGAGCAGGGCGGGGCCGGTGAGCTCGTACGGCACGGGTCCTGCGAGGTCGAGCACGATCGTGTCGGCCTTCTCGTGGGCGGCGGCCTGCAGGGCCTGGCGCAGGGGTACGGCGACAGGGCGGGCCGCCGGGTCCCAGCGGGCGAGAGACTCGGTGGACGTGAAGGCGGGCAGGGCGGTCCGGGTGCCGGCCTTCAGCGTGGGGACGGCCATGTCGCTGGTCTTCTCGCGGCGCAACCCGCCCTCCCGTCTCCCACCACCGCCCTTCTTGGGAGCTTCGCGCCCCTCCTGATCGCCCTCCTCCGTCTCCCCGAGGACGGCCACGACGGGTACGAGGAGCCGAGCGCCCTTGAGCGCCTCCAGGACCGGTGCGTGTGCGGACCGGTCCTCGGCCCAGGCCGCGAGCGCGGCGCTCAGCCGGGGGTCGGCGGAGCCGTCGTCGTCGGAGAAGCCGGAGTCGGGAATGTTCTTGTTCGCCACGGTCACCGACTCTATGCGGGTCTCGCTCGCATGCTTCTCGCGGCCCCGGAAACATGGTGTTCACGTGGTTCCGGGTTTTCTCAGCGAACGCTTACACGTTTCTGACGTGCGGCTAACCGTAGACACAGCGCCGGGCCCCAGCATCACGGGATGGACCCGCAGAGAGCTCGTCGGCCCGGCGCCCGCCCGTCCTGGTGCGGGCCTCTCCTCTACACCGCGGTGGCCTCCGTCGTGCTCGTCGGCGTCACGGCTTCCGGGACCACGAACGTGAAGGCGCAGGCGCGCGGCGGCACAGGTCTCGTATCGTCCTCGGCAGCGCCCACCGCGGGCGCGCAGGCAGCGGACGTGTCTCAGAGCCCGGAGGCGACAGTGGAATCCGTGGCGGCGACCGCGAGCCCGACTCCTGCGGTTCCCGCGGTGGACCGGGACGTGCTGCTCGCCGAGGCGATGGAGTCCGTGGCCGTGGAGGACGGCGCACGGGTGTCGGTGGCGGTGCTTGATCCGGAGTCCGGGCAGAGCGCGGTGTACGGGGAGGAGTCGTTCGACACCGCGAGCATCGTCAAGGTCGACATCCTGGCGGCGCTGTTGCTCCAGGCGCAGGATGCGGGGCGGGAGTTGACGGCGTCGGAGAAGTCGTACGCCACCGCGATGATCAAGAGCAGCGACAATGTGTCGGCGAGCGAGCTGTGGGACGCGATCGGGCGGGCGGGGGGTCTGGCGGCGGCGAACGAACGGTTCGGGCTCGGCGGTACCGAGGGCGGGAACGGGGCGTTGTGGGGGCTGACGCAGACCACTGCGGTCGATCAACTCACCCTGCTTGAGCAGGTGTTCGGGGACGAGTCGGAGTTGAGTGAGGCGTCGCGGTCGTATCTGCGGGGGCTCATGGCGGACATCGCGCTCGGCCAGGACTGGGGAGTGTCGGCCGTCGGATCCGAACAAGCCGAAGACGCGGCTGACGGGTCCGCCCGGTCCGCCGGGTCCCAATTCGCCCTGAAAAACGGGTGGTTGCCGCGCAGTCAGACCGGGCTGTGGGTCATCAACAGCATCGGGCGGGTGACCGTGGACGGGCACGTGTATCTCGTCGCGGCGCTGTCGCAGGGCAACTCCACGAAGGCGAAGGGGATTTCGCTGGTGGAGGCTGCGGCGAGGGCAGCGGTGTCGTCGCTGCGGGATGCGGACGTCTAGTAGTCGGGGTCGCCGGCAGGCGTTTGGTGTGGTTCGCGGCGACCGCGCCAGAGCACGACCGCTCCGATCAGGAGTACGCCGCCGAGGCCGCCCGCGATGGGCCCCGCCCAGCCGTTCGAGGAGTCGTCGTCCGCCGTGTCCGGGCCCGAGCCGAAGTACTTTTCGCCGTACGCGGCCGAGCGCAGCCCTGCCGGCCTGAGCTTGCCGCCCTGCTTGATGGCGGCCGCGGGGTCGACGAAGCCGAAGCCGCGGGAGTCGTCCCGGCCGCCGCTGGGGGCGTTGCGGGCCGTGTCCTCCAGGAGCTCCTTGATCTGCGCCGGGACCAGGTTCGGGTGGGCGGCGCGGACGAGGGCGACGGCGCCGGAGACGAAGGCCGAGGCGGCACTGGTGCCCCAGCCCTCGTAGTATTTGCGGTCCGGGTCGGCGATGACGACGTCGACGCCGGGTGCGCTGACGGTGGCGTACCAGCGGCGGGTGGAGAACGAGGCGCGGGTGCCGTAGCGGTCGACGGCGGTGACGGCGATGACGCCCGGATAGGCGGCCGGGTACGAGATGTGGTCGCCCTTCTCGCCACCGTTGCCGGCCGAGGCGACGACGACGGCACCCTTCTTCAGGGCGTACTGCACGGCGGCGTCCTCGGTGGCCTCGGGGTGGGCTGACTTGGAGTCGTCGCCCAGGGAGAGGTTGATGACGTCGGCGCCGTGGTCGGCGGCCCAGCGGATGCCTTCGGCGAGGGCGTTGCCGCGGGTGTTGCGGGCCTTGCCGCGGGCCGAGTCGCCGTCTTCGAGGATGACGCGGACGGGGAGGATCTTGGCCTCGGGGGCGATGCCCATGACTCCGTCGGCGTTGCCGGGGCCGTGTCCGTGGCCGGCGATGATGCCGGCCATCGCGGTGCCGTGGCGGGCCCAGGCGCGGTCGCCCCGGTCGGCGCCGAAGCCGACCATGTCCTTGCCGGTGAGGACGTTGCCGGCGAGGTCCGGGTGCTGGGCGTCGACGCCCGTGTCGAGGACGGCGACGGTGATGCCCTCGCCCTTGGTCGTCTGCCAGGCCTCCTTGGCGCGCATCGCTTCCAGAGGCCACTGCTGGGCGCGTATCCCGTCGGCGTGGGCGGTGGTGGGCGGGATGAGCGCGAGCGAGGCGGCGAGGAGGGTGGCGAGGACTCCGGTCCTGCGGGCACCTCCCGTGCATATGGTCTTGCGGGTCATGACGGCTTCTCCGTGGCCGAGTTGACGGTTTTGCGGAGGCCGCGCTCGATGCGGTCGGCGAGGCCTTGTGCGTCGTGGCCGAGGCCCGCCTGGGCGGGCGGTGTGGTGGCGTCGGTCTTCATGGCGTCCTCGGCGGACTGCGGCTCGGTGACGGCGCGGCCGTCGGCGAAGCCGGAGACGGCGTAGACGACCACGGGGGCGTCGGTCAGCACCGACACCGTCCAGGACGCGCGCTGGTCGTCACCGAAGCCGGCTGCGACGGTGCCCTTCGCGGCGTACGGGCGTGGCATCAGGTCACGCCGCCCATCGAGCCCTTCGTCCTCGAACTGGCTGCTCAGCGCGGCCATGGCCGCGGAGTCCGCCTTGGTGAACAGCAGCCCGACGGTGGTGACATGACTACGGGTCGCATCCGTGTACGTCGCGCGAAGGAGGCGCAGGCAGCCGGCCGGGGCGAGGGCCTTGCGCAGGAGCGGGTCGAAGGCGTCCGCGCAGCCGCTGTCCGGGGCGACGGCGATACGGGTCCAGGTACGGTCGGCTCCGCCGGGCCCCGCACCCTCTCCCTCCACGGTCGGCGGAAAGAGCTCGTCCACGGGGACGCTGTGCCAGAGATCCCCGGCCGCCGTGAACGCGTCCCGCGACGTTGCGTCCCCTCCGCTGTCGCCGGTCAGCCAACTCCCGGTCACCGCACCGCCGATGAGCCCGAGCCCCAGCACGACGCAGGCCGCCGCAGCCGCGACCCGGGGCCGAATCCGGGGCCCCACGGGCCGCAGCCGCGCGGTGTCGTCGTCGTATGTGTCCGGGGGCGCCAGCGAGATGAAGGGGCGCCCGGCGGGAACGCCGGCCGGCGCCGGGTCCGGGTTCGCCGGGGGCTCGACGGGCGGGTCGGCGGGAATGGGCCGGAGCCGTCGCGTGGTCTCGCTGAAGGTTTCCTCCGGCGCGTGCGCACGCGGGGGCGGGACGACCGGCGGCGCCGAGGCACTCGGCCTCGGCGGCGCGAAGGGCCGCTGGGGAAAGTGGAGGGGCTCCCGCTGGGGGGCGGCTTTGGCCTTCGGCTCGGTGGCGGGGGGCGGGGGGACGGGTGAGCGGTCGGCGGCCGAACGCGGCTCGGCCGTGGGGCGCGGCGGGGCATCTTGGGGCCCACGGTCCCCCGCAGTCGTCCTGGGCTCGGTGGCCTGACGCGGCGGCACGAGTGAGCCGTCGGCGCGGCTCGTGGCCGAGCGCGGCCCGGCCTCCGGGCCATCGGTGCTCCGCGCGGCCGGACGCCACTCGTCCACCGCACGCGGCTCGGTAGCCGGACGCGGCGGTACCACTGACCCCTCGGCGCTACTCGAAGCCGGGCGTCCCTCGGGTGCCGAGCCGTCGGCGCTCCGCGCGGCCGGACCCCACGCATCCGACGGGACGCCCGAGCGCTCGCTGCCCCCAGCAGCCGTCCCCTGCTCAGCCGCCGGACGCGGCAACACGACGGAGCCCTCGGCGTAGCTCGTGGTGGAGCGCAGCTCGGCCACCGGACCGTCAACGCTCCCCGCGGCCGGACCCCGCTCAGCCGCTCCCCCCGGCTCCGTGGCCGGACGCGGCGGAACAACTGAACCCTCAACGCCCCCCGAAGCCGAGGGCGACCCGGTCGCCGGACCGTTGGCGTTCCTCGAAGCCGGGCGCTCCTCGGGTGCCGAGCCGTCGGCGCTCCGCGCGGCCGGACCCCGCTCAGCCGCCGCGCGCGGCGGTACGACTGAACCGTCAGCGTTCCTCGAAGCCGGGCGCCTCTCGGGTGCCGAGCTGTCGGCGCTTCGTGTGGCTGGGCGCCGCTCGGTCGTCGCGCGCGGCGCGATGCCCGTGGTCTCGAAGCGCGGCAGGGCCCCCGTCGCCGGAGGTGGTGTGTCCGGGAAGCGGGCCGAGGCGGGCGGAGGTGGTGGGGTCACGGGTGGGCGCGCGTGGCCGCCCGTGGGGCGGAGGTCGGGGAAACGGAGTGGTCCGACCGGTGGGGGCTCGCCACCGTCGTCCCCCTCGAAGGCCCGGGGGTCGTCCACGTCGAAGCCTCGCGCCGGGGCCGATCCGCCCACACCGGCAGTCCCGGACAGTGCACCCGCGATGCCGGTCCTTCGCAGCGTGGTGTCGGGATCGCGTCTCGGCAGCGGACCCGTCGTTTCGGCGCCCTGAGGGGCGGTCTCGGAGGGCTGGTCCTCCGGTGCGCTCGGCGCCCCGCCCGGCGGAGTCGGCGGGCGTGGGGGGACGGGGGTACGACGCGCTTCCGTGCTCAATGCACCCCCCGTTTCCTCGTGCTCGGGCAACCGGCCCGCCAAAGGAACTCCTCCGGACCGTTCCCTTCCTGCGTGCGCGTCACTCTACGGGCTGACACTGTGCGAGTGGGAACCAGTACGCGGCCCCGCGGCATCTGCCCGGAACGTCCCCCTACCCTGCGGTAATCACGTCTGGCAGTCTTCGTGGCATGACTGGCCGCGCCGCAGACCGGGCCCGCTACGACCGGGCCACCGCCGACCTCGACGCCCCCGTCGCGATCGTGGACCTGGAGGCCTTCGACGCCAACGCCGAGGACCTGATGCGAAGGGCGGCCGGCAAGCCCGTACGCGTCGCGAGCAAATCCGTACGCTGCCGTGCCCTTCTCGAACGCGTCCTGGCCCGGGACGGCTTCGCCGGGATCATGTCGTTCACGCTGGACGAGTCGCTGTGGCTGGCCCGCTCAGGATTCGAGGACGTACTGCTTGCCTACCCGTCCGCCGACCGCAGGGCGTACGCGGAACTGGCGAGCGACCCCAAACTCGCGGCCTCCGTCACCGTCATGGTCGACGACCCGGCCCAGCTGAAGCTGATCGACGACGCCCGGGACGGCGGACGCGAAGTGGTGCGCGTATGCCTGGAGTTGGACACCTCGCTCAAGCTGCTCGGCGGGCGGGTGCGCGTCGGCGCCCGCCGTTCGCCGCTGCACTCCCCCGCCCAGGTCGCCGAGATGGCCCGCGCGGTGGCCCGGCGGCCCGGCTTCCGGCTGGTGGGGATCATGGCATACGAGGGGCATATCGCCGGTGTCGGCGACGCGTTGCGCGGACGGCCGCTGCGGTCGCGTGCCATCCGGCTGATGCAGGCCGCCGCCCGCAGGGAGCTGGCCCAGCGGCGTGCCGAGGTCGTGCGTGGGGTACGGGCCGTGGCGCCGGACCTGGAGTTCGTCAACGGCGGCGGCACGGGCAGCGTCCAGCACACCGCCGCCGAGGACTGCGTCACCGAGATCGCGGCCGGATCGGGGCTCTACGTCCCGCGCCTCTTCGACAACTACACCTCGTTCAGCGGGTGTCCGGCCGCGCTCTTCGCCCAGCCCGTCGTCCGCAGGCCGGGCCTGGGCGTCGTGACCGTGCTCGGCGGCGGCTACCCGGCCTCGGGTGCGGCGGGAGTCGACCGGTTGCCCGAGCCGTACCTCCCCGAGGGATTGCGGTACGACCCCCAGGAGGGGGCCGGCGAGGTACAGACACCGCTGCTCGGCTCCCCCGCCGACGATCTGCTGATCGGCGACAAGGTGTGGTTCCGGCACGCCAAGGCAGGTGAACTGTGCGAGCGGTTCGACGTCCTGCACCTCGTGGAGGGCGAGACGGTCACGGCGACGGTCCCGACATATCGAGGGGAAGGCCACACCTTCCTGTAGCCGTATGCGCCATGTGCCGTATGCGCCATGTGCCGTACGCGCTACTGCGTGGGACCGACGCTGCTGCCCACCCCTCCGCCCGTGTCCGCGTCCCCCACCGGCCGGATCCCCTTGGTGATCTCGTCCATGTCGGTCAGCGGCGGCCCGTCCTGACCGGCGTCGAACACGAACCGCACCATGACCGGGGCCCCGGACCCGACGCTGGACGGGAACGCAAGCGACTGGACGTAACCCCCTGGCCCTTTCTCGGTCTTGACCTGCCAGCGCACGAAGTATCCGGTGCGGCCCGCGACCGCGACCGGCCCCTGCTTGACCAGCTTCTTGGACGTGATGCCGCCGTAGGGGCGGCGGTCGAGCCGGTCGACGTCGTAGGCCTGGTCCGCCGCCTCCGAGATGTCGGCCTTGGCGAGCGCCTCGGGGGACTTCTCGTCGTTCGCGGTCACCGTGCGCGAGATGACCCTGCCGCGGCGGCACAGTCCGTCGTCGCCCGGGCAGGTGTAGGTGTCGGGCGTGGTCATCACGACGTAGTCCTCGGCGACGTACTGGGGTCTGACCCAGCCGTCGAGGAGCGGAAAGGTGATGCCGTTGAGCTCGTCCACGACCACGGAGGGGTCGTCGGCCGACGGTTCGGAGGTGGATTCCGAGGGCGTGGGCGAGGGCGGGTCGCTCGCCGGCGCGGAGGATTCGGGCGCCGGGGTGTTCGCCTCTGCGGAGCCGTCGTCCCGGTTCAGGACGACGGCTCCGGTGACGATGGCGGCGACCAGGACGGCTGCCGCGGCCACCAGGGCGATGACCTTCGCACGGCCGGAGCCGCCGCCGGGGCCACCGGGCGCGGGGGCGAACCCGGGCTGCGCCAAGGGCTGTTGGGGCACCCCGGGCTGCATCCCTGGCTGCACTCCGGGCTGTGCCGTGGGCTGTGCCGTGGGCTGTTGGGGCACCTCGGGGGCGCGCATGTGCTCGGTCCACCTGGTCCCATCCCACCAGCGTTCGACATGCGGCGCCGAGGGGTCGCGGTACCAGCCGGGCGAGGGCGTCATGCTCATTCGGGCACTGTAAGCGCGCCTGAACCGTCAGTACACGGCGGTCTACAGAGGTGTGACATATGCGCCCGAAATGCCGCCGTCCACGAGGAAGTCGGTGGCGTTCACGAAGGACGAGTCGTCGCTGGCGAGGAAGGCGACCGCCGCGGCCATCTCCTCGGCCTCCGCGAACCGCCCGACCGGGATGTGCACGAGACGGCGCGCGGCCCGCTCCGGGTCCTTCGCGAACAGCTCCTGGAGGAGCGGGGTGTTGACCGGGCCGGGGCACAGGGCGTTGACGCGGATGCCCTCGCGGGCGAACTGCACACCCAGTTCGCGGGACATGGCGAGGACGCCGCCCTTGGAGGCGGTGTACGAGATCTGGGAGGTCGCCGCGCCCATCCGGGCCACGAACGACGCGGTGTTGATGATGGAACCCTTGCCCTGGCGCCGCATGTAGGGAATCGCCGCCTTGCAGCACAGGTACACGGAGGTGAGGTTGACCTCCTGGACCCGCTTCCATGCCTCGAGGCCCGTCTCCAGGATGGAGTCGTCGTCGGGCGGCGAGATGCCCGCGTTGTTGAAGGCGATGTCGACCGAGCCGTAGGTGTCGTACGCCGTCTGGAACAGCGCCTCGACCTGCTCGGCGTCGGTGACGTCGACCTTCACGAAGATCCCGCCCACCTCTTCGGCGGCTCCCTTGCCGCGCTGTTCGTCCACGTCGCCGCAGACGACATGGGCGCCCTCGGAGGCGAGGCGGCGAGCGGTGGCGAGGCCGATGCCGCTGCCGGCACCGGTGATGACGGCGGTGCGGCCGACGAGGCGGCGGCAGATGGTTTCGTCGGTCACTGTGCGGGGCCCTCCGTGCTGATGAAGACGTTCTTGGTCTCGGTGAAAGCGGTGAGCGCGTCCGGGCCGAGTTCCCGGCCGAGTCCGGACTGCTTGTAGCCGCCGAACGGGGTCCAATAGCGGACGCTGGCATGGGAGTTGACGGACAGGTTCCCGGCGCGTACGGCCTGGGACACGCGCAGCGCCCGGCCGACGTCGCGGGTCCAGATGGAGCCGGACAGTCCGTACTCGGTGGCGTTGGCGAGCCGGATCGCGTCGGCCTCGTCCTCGAAGGGCAGCACGACGGCGACCGGTCCGAAGATCTCCTCGACGGCCGCGCGCGCGTGGGGCTCGATTCCGGTCAGGACGGTGGGCGGGAACCAGAAGCCGGGGCCTTCGGGGGCGGTGCCGCGGATGCCTCGCAGATCGTCGGTGACGTACGAACGTACGCGCTCCAGCTGGGCCTTGGAGATCAGCGGGCCCATCGCGGTCTTCTCGTCGGCCGGGTCGCCGACGAGGACGGACTCGACGGCGGGGGCGAGGAGTTCGAGGAAGCGGTCGTACGCCGTGCGCTGGACGAGGATGCGGGTGCGGGCGCAGCAGTCCTGGCCGGAGTTGTCGAGGAAGGACATGGGGGCGGCCGCGGCGGCGGCTTCGATGTCGGCGTCGGCGAAGACGATGTTCGGGCTCTTGCCGCCGAGTTCGAGGGTGACGGGCTTGAGGAGAGCCGAGCCTTTCGCCAGCACCTGTTTGCCCACGGTCGTCGACCCGGTGAACACGATCTTCGCGACGCCGGGGTGCTCGACGAGTGCGTTGCCCGCGACGGGCCCTTCGCCCGGCAGCACCTGGAACAGCCCTTCCGGCAGCCCGGACTCCAGGGCGAGTTCGGCCAGCCGCAGCGCCGTCAGGGGTGTCGTCTCGGCGGGCTTGAGGATGACGGCGTTGCCGGCCGCGAGTGCCGGAGCGGTGCCCCAGGCGGCGATGGGCATCGGGAAGTTCCAGGGCGCGATCACGCCCACGACACCGACCGGTTCGAGGATCGTCACGTCGAGACCGCCCGGCACCGGGATCTGCCGCCCGGTCAGCCGCTCCACTCCCCCGGCTGCGTAGTCGAGCAGATCGCGTACGTTGCCGGCTTCCCAGCGGGCGTTGCCGATGGTGTGCCCGGCCTCCCGCACCTCCAACTGGGCCAGTTCCTCGAGGTGTTCGTCGACGACGACGGCGAAGCGGCGCAGCAGCCGGGCCCGTTCGCCGGGGGCCAGGGCGGCCCACCGGGACTGTGCCTTCACCGCTCGTACGACGGCGGAGTCGACGTCCTCGGCGCCGGCGGCCGCAACGGTGGTGATGACCTCCTCCGTCGCCGGATTGAGGACTCGGAGCTGATGCTCGTACGACACGGACGGACCTTTCACATGCGTTCGAAGGAGCGGCGCAGCTCCCAGTCGGTCACTGCGGCGTCGAAGGCCTGGAGTTCGACGCGCGCCATGTTGCGGTAGTGGGCGACGACCTCGTCCCCGAAGGCGGCCTTGGCCAGGGGACTGGTCTCCCAGAGCTCGGCGGCCTCGCGCAGGGTGGTGGGGACGTGCTCGTACTCGGCGGTGTACGCGTTCCCGGCGCACGCCTCCGGCAGCTCCAGTTTCTGCTCGATGCCGTACAGACCGGCCGCGACGAGTCCCGCGACGGCCAGGTACGGATTGACGTCGCCACCGGGCAGCCGGTTCTCGAAGCGCATCGAGCGGCCGTGGCCGACCACGCGCAGGGAGCAGGTGCGGTTGTCGTAGCCCCAGGCGACGGCGGTCGGTGCGAAGGAGCCGGGCTGGAATCTCTTGTACGAGTTGATGTTGGGTGCGTACAGCAGGGAGAAGTCCCTGAGTGCGGCGAGCTGTCCGGCGAGGAAGTGCCGCATGACGTCGGACATGCCGCCGGGTCCGTCCCCGGCCATGGCGTTCCGGCCGTCCTTGTCGGCGAGCGAGAGGTGGATGTGACAGGAGTTGCCCTCGCGCTCGTTGTACTTCGCCATGAAGGTGAGCGAGACGCCCTCCTGGGAGGCGATCTCCTTGGCGCCGGTCTTGTAGATGGCGTGCTGATCACAGGTGACCAGGGCCTCGTCGTACTTGAACGCGATCTCGTGCTGCCCGGGATTGCACTCGCCCTTGGCGGACTCGACGGTCAGCCCGGCGGCCTGCATCTCGTTGCGGATGCGCCGCAGCAGGGGCTCGATGCGGCCCGTGCCCAGCACCGAGTAGTCGATGTTGTACTGGTTCGCCGGGGTCAGCCCCCGGTAGTTGGCGTCCCAGGCCTGCTCGTACGTGTCCTTGAAGACGATGAACTCCAGCTCGGTGCCGACCTGCGCGGTGTAGCCGTACTCGGCGAGGCGCTCCAGCTGGCGGCGGAGGATCTGGCGGGGCGCGGCGACGACGGGCGCGTCGTTGTTCCAGGCCAGGTCGGCGATGAGCATCGCCGTACCGGCGTTCCAGGGGACCTTGCGGAGGGTGCTGAGGTCCGGACGCATGGCGAAGTCGCCGTAGCCGGTGTCCCAGGAGGACATGTCGTAGCCGTCGACGGTGTTCATTTCGGTGTCGACCGCGAGGAGGTAGTTGCAGCCCTCCGTGCCGTGGTGGAGGACCTCGTCCAGGAAGAAGCGCGCGGCGAACCGCTTGCCCTGGAGTCGCCCCTGCATGTCCGGGAAGGCCAGGACGACAGTGTCGATCTCGCCGCTCGCGACGAGAGCGTGCAGCTCCTCCACACTGAGCGGTGATGTGCGCTGGGCCACGGGAAAGGCCTCCTTCGGTCAGCCGAGAGCCATAAGGTATTGCTGAGAACCATTGTTTGGGAAGGGGGCACGGCCATATGACGCAGCCGGATGCGCACGGCGTGAACGAGCGGCCGGGCGATCAGCTGGCACCCGTCCTGCGACCGGTCCGCGCGGGCAACGGCTTCGAGGAGGCACTGGAGCAGATCCTCCAGGTGGTACGGCTCGGCCTGGTGTCCGGTGGTGAACGGCTGCCCGCCGAGCGGGAGTTGGCGGACCGGCTCGGGATCAGCCGGGTGACGCTGCGCGAGGTGCTGAAGGTGCTCCAGGACCAGGGGCTGGTCGAGTCGCGGCGCGGGCGGTACGGCGGCACGTTCGTCCGGCCCAGGACCGATGCGCCCGGCGAGGCCGAGCTGCGCCGCCGGACCGAGGGGACCGACATCGAGGACGTCCTGCGCTTCCGTGAAATCCTGGAGGTGGGCGCGGCCGGCCTGTGCGCCCAGCACGGGCTGGACGAGGAGCAGGCGGCACGACTGCGGGACGCGCTCGCACGCACCCACGACGCTCCGCTCACCGACTACCGCCGCCTGGATACGCTGCTGCACCTCACGCTGGCCGAACTGTGCGGTTCGCCGACCCTGACCGCCCAGTACGCGGCCGTACGGGCAACCGTGAACGACCTGCTGGACTGCATTCCCCTGCTGGTCCGGAACCTGGAGCACTCACAGCAGCAGCACACCGCCCTGGTGGAGGCCGTGCTCGACGGGGACGCCGACGGGGCGCGGGAGATGATGCGCGAGCACTGCGCGGGAACCGCCGCCCTGCTGCGCGGCTTCCTCACGTGACGTGCCGCGGCTTCCCACGCGAGACCCGATTAACGGGCACGTAACGCACGCCTCTTGCTTTCTGGCCACGTGTCCCGCAAAGGTATGGATCCGTTCCATTGCGCTTCGCCGCGCCGCCGGGGGCCCTCATGTGCCTCGGGGCCCCTTTCACCCGAGCGTCCACCGCCCTTTGGGGAGTCCGCCCATGCCCATCGATTCCACCAAGCCACCCGCCGCCCCGGAGGCGGACGACTATCTGGAGCGCAGGAGCCTGCGCCGGGGCAGCGCCGGCTGGCTGCTGCTCACCGGACTCGGTGTCGCGTACGTCGTTTCCGGCGACTATTCCGGCTGGAACTTCGGGCTCGCCGAGGGGGGCTTCGGCGGCCTCGCGATCGCCATGGTCCTCATGGGCCTGATGTACATCTGCATGGTCTTCGCACTCGCCGAGCTGTCCTCCATCCTGCCGACGGCGGGCGGCGGCTACGGCTTCGCGCGCCGGGCGCTCGGACCCTGGGGCGGCTTCCTGACCGGCACGGCGATCCTCATCGAGTACGTCCTCGCGCCCGCCGCCATCTCCATCTTCATCGGCGACTACGTCGAGTCGCTGGGCCTGTTCGGGCTCACCTCCGGCTGGCCGGTGTACCTGGCCTGCTTCGTGATCTTCATCGGCATCCACCTGTGGGGCGTCGGTGAGGCGCTGCGCTTCAGCTTCGTCGTCACCGGGATCGCGGTGCTGGCGCTCCTGGTGTTCGCGGTCGGCGCGTTCCCCGACTTCGACGCCTCGAACCTCGACGACATCCCGGTGGACGCGAGCGCCTTCGGCTCCAGTTCCTGGCTTCCCCTGGGCCTGCTGGGCATCTGGGCCGCCTTCCCGTTCGGCATGTGGTTCTTCCTGGGGGTCGAGGGCGTGCCGCTCGCGGCCGAAGAAACCAAGGATCCGGCCCGTACGCTGCCGAAGGCGATCCGGTGGTCGATGGGCATCCTGGTGTTCCTGGCCCTGCTCACCTTCTTCGCCGCCGCCGGGGCGCGCGGGTCGAACGCGATCCAAGGAGCGGGCAACCCACTCGTCGAGGCGCTCCAGCCCGACGGCGAGGCGACCACGCTGAGCCGGATCGTCAACTACGCGGGTCTCGCGGGCCTGATCGCGTCGTTCTTCTCCCTGATCTACGCCGGCTCGCGTCAGCTCTTCGCGCTCTCACGGGCCGGCTACCTGCCCCGTTTCCTGTCCCTGACGAGCAGCCGTAAGGCCCCCTACCTGGGCCTGCTGGTGCCGGGCGCGATCGGCTTCGCACTGGCCGCGGCCACGGGCAACGGCGCGCGCATGCTGAACGTGGCGGTCTTCGGCGCCACCATCTCGTACGCGTTGATGTCGCTCTCGCACATCGTGCTGCGCCGCCGCGAGCCGGGCCTCGAGCGGCCGTACCGTACGCCGGGCGGTGTGCTGACGTCCTCGGTGGCGCTGGTGCTGGCATGTTCCGCGCTGGTGGCGACGTTCCTGGTGGACGTGGCGGCGGCGGTCATCGCGCTCGCGGTCTACGTGGTGGCGGTCGCCTACTTCGGCCTCTACAGCCGCAAGCACCTGGTGGCGAAGGCACCGGAGGAGGAATTCGCGGCGCTGGCGGCCGCCGAGGCAGAGTTGGAGCGGAACTGATCCAGGAGACGACGAAAAGGGGTTCATGGTGGGCGGCAGGCCGCTGATCGGAGTCAGTACGTATCTGGAGTCCGCGCGCTGGGGCGTGTGGGAGCTGGAGGCGGCGCTGCTGCCCGTCGGGTATCCGCGGCTGGTGCGGGACGCCGGCGGGCTTGCCGCGATGCTGCCGCCCGACGATCCCGCGCACGCCGCGGCGGTCGTGGCCCGGCTCGACGGGCTGGTGATCGCGGGGGGGCCGGATGTGGATCCGGCACGGTACGGGGCCGAGCGTGAGCCCCGTACGGGGCCCGAGGCCCGTGAGCGGGACAGCTGGGAACTCGCCCTGATCGACGCCGCATTGGCCTCCGGCACTCCGCTGCTGGGGATCTGCCGGGGCATGCAGCTCCTGAACGTCGCCCTCGGGGGAACGCTCGTGCAGCACATCGAGGGACATGCCGAGGTCGTGGGCGTCTTCGGCCACCACACCGTGAAGCCGGTTCCCGGCTCCCTGTACGCCGCCCTGGTGCCCGAGGAGACCTCGGTCCCCACCTACCACCACCAGTCCGTTGACCACCTCGGCTCCGGCCTCACGGCTTCGGCCCACGCGGCGGACGGGACGGTGGAGGCGCTGGAACTCTCGGGTCCGGGATGGGTGTTGGGCGTTCAGTGGCATCCGGAGATGGGGGACGACGTGCGGGTGATGAGCGGCCTTGTCCACGCCTGCGTCTGACCGGGGTTCCTTTCCCCGAGCACGGCCGAATCCCCAAGCACGGCCGAACGGGCGCCCCTGGCAGCAATGGGCCCAGGGGCGCCCGCATGAGCGCGCAGTCGGCGAAACGGAACGGCGCTACTCGCTAAACGTAAACAGCCTGTGAACTGGGGCACTCTTGCGTTTGGTCCAGACAAGTGAGGGCAGGCGCGGATCTGGAGTGAAGCCGGTCCTGTTTTCAACTGCACCTGACAAATCGGGAGTGAACGGAGACCGGACGTGCGGGCGGACCCCGCGTCGCTCCACGGCCCGTCGGCGGGGGAGGCGGGCCGTCTTCGTTCGACCTGAGAGGTACAAGTGTCATCCAGGCTGCAAGCCGAGCACCTTTACAAGGTGTTCGGCAGACGACCCGAGAAAGCGGTGGAGCAACTCCGTGAAGGAAGTGACCGTGAGGCGCTGCGGGCCGACGGCTCCACCGCCGCGGTGATCGACGCGTCCTTCACGGTCGAACCGGGCCAGACCTTCGTGGTCATGGGCCTGTCCGGATCCGGCAAGTCCACGCTGCTGCGCATGCTCAACGGACTGCTGGAGCCCACCGCGGGACAGGTGCTCTTCGACGGCCAGGACCTGACCGCGCTGAGCGACCACGAGCTGCGCCAGGTCCGCTCGAAGAAGATCAGCATGGTCTTCCAGCACTTCGCGCTCTTCCCGCACCGCAGCGTCCTCGAGAACGCCGCGTACGGCCTGGAGGTGCAGGGCGTGCCGCGCGCCGAGCGCGAGTCCCGCGCCACCGACGCCCTCGCGATGTGCGGTCTGGCCGGCTGGGAGAAGTCCTGGCCGGACGAGCTGTCCGGCGGTATGCAGCAGCGCGTGGGCCTGGCCCGGGCACTGGCCACCGACGCCGACCTGCTCCTGATGGACGAGTCGTTCAGCGCACTCGACCCGCTGATCCGCCGCGACATGCAGGACCAGCTGATCGAGCTCCAGAAGAAGCTCCAGAAGACCATCGTCTTCATCACGCACGACCTCAACGAGGCCATGCGCCTGGGCGACCGAATCGCCGTGATGCGCGACGGCCGCATCGTCCAGATCGGTACCGCCGAGGACATCCTGATCCGCCCCGCAAACGATTACGTGGCCTCCTTCACCAAGGACGTCGACCGCTCCCGGGTGCTCACGGCCGACGCGGTCATGGACACGGACGTACGGGGCGACGAGGCGGACTGCGGCTGCGAGACCGCGCGGCCCGACAGTTCCTTCGTGGACCTCTGCGCCATCAGCGCCCGCGTACCGCACTCGGTCGCGGTACTCGACAAGGCGCAGAAACTCGTCGGAGTCGTACCGCGGCAGCGCCTGATCGGCTTCCTCGGGGACGAACAGGGCGAGCCCAGGCCCTGCGACGCACCGCGCGACAAGGTTGTCAAGGCGGTGAAGGCCGATGCCTAGGATCCCCTTCGGCGACTGGGTCAACGACACGGTCGACTGGCTGCTCGAGCACATGGCGTGGCTCTTCGACTTCTTCAAGGCGATCTTCGAGGGCACGTACGACGGGATCAACGCCGTCCTCCAGGCCCCGGAGCCGCTCCTCCTCGCGGGCATCTTCGCGGTGATCGCGTTCTGGCTGCGCGGCACGTCCGCCGGTGTCTTCACCTTCCTCGGGTTCGCCTTCATCGACTCCGTCGAACTGTGGGAAGACGCGATGGTGACCCTGTCGCTCGTCCTGGTGGCGACGATCATCGCCCTCGCCATCGCGGTGCCCGTGGGCATCTGGGCGGCGCGCTCCGACCGGGTGAGCAACACGGTCCGGCCGGTGCTCGACTTCATGCAGACGCTGCCCGCGATGATCTACCTCATCCCGGCGATCCTGTTCTTCGGCACCGGCGCCCCCGCCGGCATCGTGGCCACCATGATCTTCGCGCTGGCACCCGGTGTCCGCATGACGGAACTGGGCATCCGCCAGGTCGACAAGGAACTGGTCGAGGCCGCCGACGCGTTCGGCACCACCCCCGGGAACACCCTGCTGCGCATCCAGCTGCCGCTGGCGCTGCCCACGGTCATGGCCGGCGTCAACCAGGTCATCATGCTGGGCCTGTCCATGGCCGCCATCGCGGGCATGGTCGGCGCCGGCGGACTCGGCGGCGACGTGAACGAGGCCCTCGGCCAGCTGAACGTGGGCCTGGGCTCCGAGGCCGGCGTCGCCATCGTCATCCTGGCGATCTACCTGGACCGTATGACCAGCTCGCTCGGCACCCAGGTCTCGCCGCTCGGCCGCCGCGCCCTCGCCAGGCTCCGCGCCGCGCAGGGCCTGAACATCTGGTCCTACCGTCCCCGGCCCGCCGTGGCCGTGATCGGTGTCGTCGTGCTCGCACTGGTCGCGGGCGGCATGGGCGTCTTCGGCGGTACGAACTCCGAGACCACCGCCGCCGACTCGACGAACGTCGGCCAGGGCAAGAAGATCACCATCGGCTACATCCCGTGGGACGAGGGCGTCGCCTCCACCTTCCTGTGGAAGGAGATCCTTCAGGAGCGCGGCTACGAGGTCGAGACGAAGCAGCTCGAGGCCGGCCCGATGTACACCTCTCTCGCCGCCGGCGACATCGACTTCCAGACGGACGCCTGGCTGCCGACCACCCACGAGCAGTACTGGAAGAAGTACGGCAAGCAGCTCGAGGACCTGGGCTCCTGGTACGGACCGACGTCCCTGGAGCTGAGCGTGCCCTCCTACATGAAGGGCATCGACTCCCTGGAGGACCTCAAGGGCAAGGCCTCGGAGTTCGGCGGCAAGGTCACCGGCATCGAGTCGAGCGCCGGCATGATGAGCCTGCTCAAGGACAAGGTCCTGGCGGAGTACGGCCTCGACAAGGAGTACAAGGTCGTCGACAGCTCCACGCCCGCCATGCTGGCCGAGCTGAAGCGCGCGTACGCCAAGCAGGAGCCCATCGTCGTCACGCTGTGGTCTCCGCACTGGGCGTACAACGACTACAAACTGACCAAGCTCGAGGACCCGAAGGGTGCCTGGGGCAAGGGCGACGACGTCCACACGGTCTCCCGCAAGGGCTTCGCCGAGGACAACCCGGTCGTCGGCCAGTGGCTGAAGAACTTCAAGATGACCGAGAAGCAGCTCACCAGCCTCGAGGCGGAGATCAACAAGGCGGGCGACGGCAAGCAGCCGCAGGCCGTGAAGGCCTGGCTGAAGTCGAACCCCGGTGTCGTCGACAAGCTGGCCCCGGTCGAGAAGTCCACGGGCGCAGACCTGGCGGAGGTGAAGCGTCCGGTGGACGTCGCCTTCTTCCCCTGGGACGAGAACGTCGCCGTCACCTACTTGTGGAAGAACGTCCTGGCCCGCCGCGGCTACACGCTGAACCTCAAGCAGATGGACGTCGGCCCTGTCTACACGGGCCTGGCGACCGGCGACATCGACGTCAACTTCGACGCCTGGCTGCCGTACGCCCAGTCCAACTACTGGGAGAAGAACAAGGCCAACCTGAGAGACCTGGGCACTTGGTACCAGCCGACCTCGCTTGAGCTCGCCGTGCCTTCGTACGTGAAGGACGTCAAGTCCCTCGCGGACCTCAAGGGCAAGGCGGACACCTTCGGCGGCAAGATCATCGGCATCGAGCCGGGCACCGGCGAGATGAACCTGCTCAAGAAGGACGTCCTGCCCGGCTACGGCCTGGACAAGGAGTACGAGGTCGTCGACGGCTCCACGCCCGCGATGCTGGCCGAGCTGAAGCGCGCGTACGCCAAGAAGGAGCCGATCGTCGCCGTCCTGTGGTCCCCGCACTGGGCCTACAGCGAGTACGAGCTCACCAAGCTGTCGGACGAGAAGAAGCTGTTCGGCGAGGGGAACACGATCCGCACGATCACCAACAAGGCGTTCCCGGGTCAGTACCCGCAGCTCACGAAGTGGATCAAGAACTTCAAGATGAGCGAGGAGGAACTCGGCACCCTGGAGGCGGAGATCAAGGACCGCGGCCAGGGCAACGAGGAGGAGGCCGTCGAAGCCTGGCTCAAGGAGCACCCGGACATGGTGAGCCGGATGACTCCCTAGCAGCGCGCCGGTACGGCGTCAGTCCACCGAGGGGTGGGCTTCGCCCGCGAGGACCGTGCGGTTCCGTGGGGCGGAGCCTGCCCCTTTGTTAACGGCGTTGTGATGGGCGCATGAAACGGTTTGCCGAACCTGCGTAGGGTGCAAACAAAACATCGGGAGACATTGGCTCGTACGTCCCTCGTATGTAGTACCCCGTACGTACGAAGACCGGGCCGTCACCGAGCCGCCCGCACCGACCCCGCACCGACGACGCACAGGAGGGAGCCGAAGCGATGGACGACAGCAAAGATGCCCTTCGGGTGGGCGCGGCCGTCCGGCGGCGGCGCCGGGCACTGGAGCTCACCCTCGCCGTCGTCGCCGAGCGCAGCGGACTGTCGGTGCCCTTCCTGAGCCAGGTCGAGAACGAGCGGGCCCGGCCCAGCATGCGCTCCCTCCAGCGCGTCGCCGACGCCCTGGGCACGACCTGCGTCGAACTCCTCGCCGCCGCCGACCCGGCGCGCAGCGTCGACGTCGTGCGCTCCGACGACTCCGAATTCACCCACGAGCCCCTCGTGCGCCCCCTGGTGCGCGGTCACCACCAGCTGCACGCCATGGAGTTCAGCGGGGACCACGACGCGGGCCGCGAATTCCAGCACCGCAACGACGAGTTGATGTACGTCGCGGACGGCGCCGTCGAGGTCGAGGCGGAAGGCCGCGCGTACCGGCTGGGCCGCGGCGACACGCTGTACATGACTGGTGGCGTACGGCACCGCTGGCGGGCGACCGTGCCGGACACCCGCGTACTGGTCGTGGCGGTCGCGGACCACATCGAGGCGGCGGAGGACGCACAGCGGTGAGGGTGGTGTCCCTGGTTCCGTCCCTCACGGAGGCGGTGGCCGCCTCGGCGCCGGGCGCGCTGGCCGGGGCGACGGACTGGTGCAGCCATCCCGTCGATCTCGATGTCGTACGGATCGGGGGCACGAAGAACCCGGACGTCGAGCGGATCGTGCGGCTCGCACCCGACCTGGTGATCGCCAACGAGGAAGAGAACCGGGAGCCGGATCTGGCCGCCCTGCGGGAAGCGGGGCTCGAGGTACTGGTGACCGAGGTGCGGGAGGTGCCACAGGCGTTCCGGGAGCTGGAGCGGGTACTCGGGGCCTGTGGGGTTCGGGGCCGGCCACGGTGGCTCGACGAGGCGGAGACGATGTGGGCGGACCTGCCGGTGCCGTCACGTCGCCGCCGTGCCGTCGTGCCGATCTGGCGACGGCCGTGGATGGTACTCGGCCGGGACACCTTCGCGGGTGACGTACTGGCGCGGCTGGGCGTGGACAACGTGTACGCGACGCATACGGAGCGCTATCCGCGTGTGCCCATCGAGGAGTTGAGGTCCGCGGAGTACGTCGTACTTCCGGACGAGCCGTACCGTTTTACGGCCGAGGACGGCCCCGAGGCCTTCGAGGGCCGACCCTGCGCATTGGTCAGCGGCCGGCATCTCACTTGGTACGGCCCTTCGTTGGCGGAAGCGCCGCGGGTCCTGGGCAGGGCAATCGCCCCTGGCGGTTGACTGGGTTCCCGAAGAATCCGCACCCCGACGAACCCTGAACTTGCCCGCCGGCCCACGGCCCCGCACCCACCAACCACCCAGGGGCGCGGGGCTGTGTCAATCTGCGGCTCCGCCGCGTGGGCGCGAGCAACCACAACGAACCCGCACCCGGCAGCGAACCCCAAACCCCTACGAACCCTGCCCAACCGCCGGAGGCCGGGTGCGAGCCCCGAGGGGCTTGGCGCTCCCACATAGAGTGGGCTTATGAGCGTGGCTGAACAGGAGTTTCCCGACTCCTCCGGAGGGCTTGGCCGACGAGTGCCCGAGCTTGGGGCCTTGGAGTTGCTGCTTGCTGTGGCGCGGCTGGGGAGTCTGGGGCGGGCGGCCCGGGAATTGGGGATCACGCAGCCGGCGGCCAGCAGCCGGATCCGGTCGATGGAGCGGCAGTTGGGGGTGGCTCTGGTGGACCGTTCACCCACCGGGTCACGGCTCACGGACGCCGGTGCGCTGGTGACGGACTGGGCGCAGCGGATCGTGGAGGCGGCGGAGGCCTTCGATGCCGGGGCGCAGGCCTTGCGCGACCGGCGTGACTCGAGGTTGCGGGTCGCCGCGAGCATGACGATCGCCGAGTATCTGCTGCCGGGGTGGCTGATCGCGCTGCGCGCCCAGCGTCCGGACACGGCCGTGTCGCTGCTCGCCGGGAACTCCGCTGCCGTGGCCGAGCGGCTCCTCGCCGACGAGGCCGACCTCGGCTTCGTGGAGGGGCTGTCCGTGCCGACCGGGCTCGACTCGGCGGTCATCGCCCACGACCGGCTGATCGTTGTGACGGCGCCCGGGCATCCGTGGGCGCGACGGCGTCGGCCGCTCGAGGCGACGGAGCTCGCGGCGACGCCGCTGATCCTTCGGGAGAAGGGTTCCGGTACGCGTCAGGTCCTGGACGCGGCCCTCGGCGGCCTGGCCAGGCCGTTGATCGAACTGTCGTCCACGACGGCGGTGAAGGCCTCTGTGGTCAGTGGAGCGGGGCCGGCGGTTCTGAGCGAGCTCGCTCTCGGCGAGGAGTTGTCGGCTCGCCGCCTCGTCTCGATCCCTGTGGCGGACGTACGCCTCAGCCGGGCGCTCCGCGCGGTGTGGCCGGTGGGGCATCGGCCTGCGGGACCGGCGCGGGACCTTTTGTCGCTGACGGTTGCCTCCGGCCGTTGAGGAGGTGTGCGGGTTCGTTGGAGCTGGTCGCGCCGTTCCCGTTTGTGCCCACGGGGGCACCGTCGAGCTGGGGCGTCGGGCCCCTCAGTGGCATGCTGTGCGCATGCCGACCCGCCCAAGAAATCTTCTGTTGCTTGACACCGCCTCGCTGTACTTCCGCGCTTATTTCGGAGTCCCGGATTCCGTGAAGGCTCCGGACGGCACACCGGTGAACGCGGTGCGGGGACTGCTCGAATTCATCGACCGCCTCGTGCGGGACCGCCACCCGGACGATCTCGTCGCGTGCATGGACGCGGACTGGCGGCCCCAGTGGCGCGTCGACCTGATCCCCTCCTACAAGGCGCACCGCGTCGCGGAGGAGCACGAGACCGGCCCGGACGAGGAGGAAGTGCCCGACAACCTTTCGCCCCAGGTGCCGGTCATCGAGGACGTCCTGGACGCGCTGGGCATCGCACGCGTGGGGGTGGAGGGATATGAGGCGGACGATGTGATCGGCACGTTCACGGCCCGCGCCACCGGCCCTGTCGACATCGTCACCGGCGACCGCGACCTGTTCCAACTGGTCGACGACAAGCGGCAGGTGCGGGTGCTGTATCCGCTCAAGGGCGTGGGCAGCATGCAGCTCACGGACGAGGCGCTGCTGCGCGAGAAGTACGGGGTGGACGGTCCGGGGTACGCGGACCTGGCACTGCTGCGCGGCGACCCGAGCGACGGGCTCCCGGGGGTTCCCGGCATCGGCGAGAAGACGGCCGCCAAACTGCTGGCCGAGTTCGGCGACCTGGCCGGGATCATGGCGGCGGTCGACGACCCGAAGGCGAAGCTCACGCCCTCGCAGCGCAGGCGCCTCGACGAGGCCCGGCCGTACGTGGCTGTCGCGCCCAAGGTCATCAAGGTGGCCGACGACGTGCCACTGCCGGTGGTGGACAAGGCGCTGCCGAGCGCGCCGCGCGACCCGGCGGCACTGGAGGAGCTGGCGGCGCGCTGGGGTCTGGGCGGCTCACTGCAGCGGCTGTTGGTGACACTCGGATCCTGATCCGTAACACCCTGCACTTCACCCTCCGGCCGAGTCTTACGTCTGATCAAAGATGTGGTCATCAACACCCCAAGCGTGGCCATCGACTTATCGAGCGAGAGGTGTTAACTAGAGAGAGGTGCTAACTTAGGTAAGCCTTAGTAACATTTCGGGAGGCCGTCATGGCAGAGCGTCCGGCACGCAGGGCTCCGAAGCCCCACTCCGCGCGGGTGATCCGCACGGAGCGGCTCACCCCGCACATGCAGCGCGTGGTTCTCGGCGGTGAAGGCCTCGCCGAATTCTCCGCGGGCAGCAGCACCGACCATTACGTCAAGCTGCTGTTCGGAGCGGAGGGCGTGACCTATCCGGAGCCCTTCGACATCGCCCGGATCCGCGAGGAGTTCCCGCGCGAGCAGTGGCCCGTGACGCGTACGTACACGGTGCGCGCCTGGGACCCCGAACTGCGCGAGCTGACGCTCGACTTCGTCATCCATGGCGACGAGGGCCTGGCCGGGCCGTGGGCCACTCGGGTCCAGCAGGGCGAGATCGTACGGTTCCTGGGCCCCGGCGGGGCGTACGCGCCCGATGCCGAGGCCGACTGGCATCTGCTGGCCGGGGACGAGAGCGCGCTGCCCGCGATCGCCGCCTCCCTGGAGGGGATGCCCGACGGCGCCAAGGTGTACGCCTTCGTCGAGGTCGAGGGCCGGGACGAGGAGCAGAAGATCGCCTCCGACGTGGAGGTCGTCTGGCTGCACCGCGGCGACCGGCCGATCGGCGAGGCGCTCGTCGAAGCCGTACAGGCGCTGGAGTTCCCGGAGGGCCGGGTGTGCGCGTTCGTGCACGGCGAGGCCGGCTTCGTGAAGGAACTGCGCCGGCTGCTGCGCGTCGAGCACCAGATCCCGCGCGAGCACCTGTCGATCTCCGGCTACTGGCGCCTCGGCCACAACGAGGACGGCTGGCAGGCGGCGAAGAAGGACTGGAACGCACGGGTGGAGGCCGAACAGGAGGCCACGTCTGCCTCCGGCGGTTGAGCGGGGGCGCCTACCGGGCGGGCTGGATCGGTTCACAGGCGAGTGCGGGTTCGTCGTAGCTGGTCGCTCCCCCACTCTCGACTTCTCCCCCACTCTCGGCTTCGCTCGAGCGGGGGGACCCCCATGAGCGGGGAGGACCCCCATCGCGGCGGAGCCCGCAAATTGATACAACCCCGCGCCCCTGACGGGGCACGACCGTGCCCTTTGCTGGGGCACGATCGCGCACACCGACGCAGCACAACGTTCCTAGACCGAGCGCTGATACGCCCGGAACGTGCGGGTCGACAGCCACACCGCCGCCACCGCCAGTGCGAGGAGCGCCCCGCCCCGGGTGAGTACGTCGCCCCAGTCCGGGTTCTCCGCCATGGCCGAACGGCCCGCCACCATCGCCCAGTCGAGCGGATTGAAGTCTGCGATGCGTCGCATCCAGCCGGGCATCTGTGAGGGCGCCATGAAGGCCGAGGAAAGGAACGTCAGCGGCAGCAGCAGGAACGTGTTGATGCCGATGATCGACTCCCGCTCGCGCACCAGCATGCCCACAGCGTTGGAGAGCGCGCCGAAGACCGTGCCCAGCAGCGAGGCAGCGACCACGAGCACGACCAGGCCCGCGGCGCCGCCCGGATAGTCCGCGCCGCCGAGTTTCCCGAGGAGGATGATCAGCGCGGACTGCACCGCCGTGGTCAACCCCTGCTGTACGACGTTGGCGTTCATCAGGGCGCCGCGGCTCACCGGAGTGGTCAGGAACCGGTTGAGCGTGCCGCGCTCGATCTCCTCCAAAGTGCCCATGCCCGCCCACATGTTGGAGCTGAGCGCGCTCATCACGACGATGCCCGGCACCAGATAGTCCAGATACGTGGTCGTGCCGAAGCCGCCGAGTTCGACGACCTTCTTGAAGAGGTTGCCGAACAGGAACAGCCAGATCGCCGGCTGAATCAGCATGAAGACGACGTACGCGGGCTGGCGCAGCACCGACATCAGCTGACGCTGTGTCATGTACCACGTCTGAGTGAGGGTTTCGGTGCTCATCGGGCACCTCCGGTGAGTACGAGGCGGTCGGTGGTGTCCGCGGCGGCTTCGGCCTCCGCGTAACGACGGCCCGCGTAGCGCAGGTAGACGTCGTCGAGCGAGGGGCGGGCCACGGTGGCGGCGGCGACGCCGACTCCGGCGCGCTCCAGGGTGGCGAGCAGGGCAGGTACGGCGGCCGCCCCGTCGGCTGCGCGGACGCTGATCCGTCGGCCGTCGAACAGCACCTCGTGCACACCGGGCAGTGCGGTCAGGGCGTCCGTCAGGAGCGTACGACCGGCTTCGCCGACCGCTTCGCGCACCTCCAAATGGACGGCGTCGCCGCGGAGTTCGCCCTTGAGGACGTCCGGGGTGCCCTCGACGACGACACGGCCGCGGTCGACGATGGCGATGCGCTCGGCGAGCCGGTCGGCCTCTTCGAGGTAGTGCGTGGTGAGCAGGATGGTCAGGCCCTCGTCACCGGCGAGGCGGGCGATCTCGTCCCACATCGCCGTACGTGCCTCGGGGTCGAGGCCGGTCGTCGGCTCGTCGAGGAACAGCACCTCGGGCCGGTGGACCAGACCGAGCGCCACGTCGAGCCGGCGCTGCATACCTCCGGAGTAGCCCTTGACCCGGCGGCCCGCCGCATCCGCAAGGTGGAAGCGGGCCAGCAGTTCGTCGACGCGGTTCTTCAGCGGACGGCCCCGCAATCCGTAGAGCCTGCCCTGGAGTTGGAGGTTCTCGCGGCCGGTGGCCACCGGGTCGGCGCCGGACTTCTGCGCGACCACACCGATCGCGCGGCGCACCCGGTCCGGGTGGCGCAGCACGTCGTGGCCGGCGACGGTGGCGGTGCCCGAGTCGGGGCGGGCCAGCGTGGTGAGGATCTTGACGGTGGTCGACTTGCCGGCGCCGTTCGGGCCGAGGAGGCCGAAGACCGTGCCCGGCTCGACGGTGATGTCCATGCCACTGAGGGCGGTGACCTCACCGGGGTAGTTCTTGATGAGTTGGCGCGCCTCCACTGCGGGCGCATGCGTGTTCATGACGGCTGCTCTCCTGAATGAGCGGATGCGGACGGATCCGCATGAGCGGATGACGACTGATCCGCGTGAAGAGCGCCGGGCTATCCTGGGTGTGCCGCACCTCGATCACCTGGCGTGCCTCACGGCGGAGTCAGTTCGGGGTTGGAGACCCTGGTGGGGCTGCTGCAACAGTCCTGCCGGGGTCTGTTCACGTCTCGATCACTTCTCGGTGTCGCGGCCCTCCAAGTCGACGCGGTCGGCCAGGTCCGCGCGGTCATCCATGTCCTGCGGAAAGTCCTGGAACTCCGGCGGTATCTCCCCCGTCTCGTGGAGGGTCCGCCACTCCTTCACCCCGGGCAGAGAGCCGTCCTTCAGCTCCAAGAGGAGGCCACGGACCCACTCGGCCTGCGCCTCGACCATGTGCAGTTGGTACTCGGTCTCCACCAGGAAGATCCGCGGCAGGGACTCGTAGAGCTTCTCCAGCGCTCCCCGACCGCTTGCTGCCTGCACCTCGAGCGACTTGAGCCGCTCCTCCAGCAGCCGCGTCACTTCGTCGGGGTGCAGCACCCCCATCAGTGAGAGCGCGGTTTCGAAGATCGGGTACTCCCGCGCCGGGACCGCCACCAGGTCCGACATCCACTCGGTCATCTCCTCGCGGCCGGCCGAGGTGAGCCCGTAGATGGTGCGCTCGGGGCGGTTGCCCTGCCGCTGCACATCGGTGACCTCGACGAAGCCGTGCTTCTGCAGGTTCTGCACGACCGTGTAGAGCGAACCGTAGTTGATCTTCGTACTGGTGTCCTTGCCCTGGCGGCGCAGGGTCTGGGCGATCTCGTACGGATGCATCGGCTTCTGCCAGAGCGTCGCCAGCACGGCGAGCGCCAGCGGATTGCCGAGCTTCCTGCGCTTGGCCGCCACCCGGCCCACCTCACTCACCTCGCCACCGAATATCCGTAGCCGAACATATCGCGAGTAAACCTCGAACGTCAACACACACGATGTATCGCGATTCGACAACCTTCGCAAGGGCGTGAGGACTTCGGCCCGCGGCAGACATGACCGCGTTATGCGAGCGAAACAGCCGCTCCCTAATTTCTGTCGCCCGACAGGAATTCCGCAGCCCCCGTTCCGTCCGCCCCTTCCGTCCCCATTTCGCTCCCCTGTGCCGAAGGCAGGTGCCACCGTGACGACAACCGCCCCGTCCGACGTCCACTCCGAGCCACCGGGCTCCCCCGACGACGGCTCTCTCGCCGAGTTCGGCTACCGCCAGGAACTGCATCGCAGCCTGGGCCGCTATGCCTCGTTCGCCGCCGGGTTCTCCTTCATCTCGGTGCTGACGACCGTCTTCCAGTTCTTCGCGTTCGGCTACACCTTCGGCGGCCCGGTGTTCTTCTGGACCTGGCCGGCCGTGCTGATCGGCCAGTTGCTGGTCGCCGCCTGCTTCGCGGAACTCGCCGCGCGCTATCCGATCTCCGGCGCCATCTATCAGTGGTCGTCCCGCCTCTCCAACCTCACCTTCGGCTGGTTCGCCGGCTGGATCATGGTGATCGGGCAGATCGTGGTGGTCGCCGCCGCGGCGCTCGCCCTGCAGATGGTGCTGCCCGCGATCTGGTCCGGCTTCCAGCTGATCGGCGACGACCCGGCGCCGACGTCGGCGAGCGGCGCGGCCAACGCGGCGGTGTTCGGGGTGCTCCTGCTGGTCCTGACGACCTTCGTGAACGTCATCGACATCCGCGTGATGTCCCTGATCAACCGCGTAGGCGTCACCGCCGAGATCATCGGTGCCGTCCTGATCATCGTGCTCCTGCTCACCCACTCCGAGCGCTCTCCCGGCATCACCTTCCACACCGGAACGGCCGCCCAGTCGGGCCTGTTCGGGGCGCTTCTGGTGGGTTCGTTCGCGGCGGCGTACGTGATGATCGGCTTCGACAGCGCGGGTGAGATGAGCGAGGAGACGCATCATCCGCGACGTACCGCGCCCCGTACGATCCTCACCGCGCTCGGTGCGGCGGGCCTGCTCGGCGGCCTGATCATCCTCGGCGGTCTGCTGGCCGCGCCCAGCCTGACCGACGGCCGGCTCGGCGTCGAAGGCCTGAGTTACGTCCTGACCAGCAGCCTCGGCGACGGGGTGGGCCGGCTGCTGCTCGCCGACGTGGTGGTGGCCATCGCGGTGGCGACCCTCGCGATCCAGACGGCGGCCTCCCGCATGCTCTTCTCGATGGCCCGCGACGGCCAGCTGCCGTTCTCCCGACGGCTCGCGAAGGTCAACCCGCGCACCGGAATGCCGAGCGCGCCCGCCCTGGTCGTCGGTGTCCTCGCCGCGGCCCTTCTGCTCCTCAACTTCGCCTCGCCTGAGGCGTTCCTGGCCATCGGCACCACCTGCATCGTGATGCTCTACCTCGCGTACGCGATGGTGACCGGACCGCTGCTCTGGCAACGCTTGCGTGGCAACTTCGCCGCCGAAGGAGCCGCAGGCACCGACGAGACCGGCCGCCCGTACTTCTCCCTCGGCCGCTGGGGCGCCCCCGTCAACGCGCTCGCCCTGTTCTACGGCCTGTTCATGACGGTCAACCTCGCCTGGCCCCGCGCGGAGGTGTACGACCCGGCGGGCGGGCACTGGTACTTCCAGTGGTTCACCGTGCTGTTCCTCGGCGTGACACTCGTCCTCGGGGGCGCGTACCGGGTGTACAAGGCGCGTACGACGGTCGCGGAGACCGCTGCGTACGCTTGACCAGGTGAGACGCAGAAACCGCATTCCGCCCGCTCCCCTGCCGCAGCGCGAAGGGGTGGATCCGGTGCGGGTGCGGTTGCCGGTCGACGGGGCGTGGGGCACCGTGCGGGAGCATCTGGTGGAGCGGCTCGCGGCGGGGGCCGGGGTGATCGACGGGATGCTCGACGCGGGGCTGATCATCGGGGCGGACGGGCGGCCGGTGTCGTCGGACGCGGCGTATGAGCCGGGGATGTTCGTGTGGTTCCACCGGGAGCTGCCCGACGAGGTGCCGGTGCCGTTCGACCTCGAGGTGGTGTATCGCGACGAGCACATCGTCGTGGCCGACAAGCCGCACTTCCTGGCCACGACGCCGCGCGGCAGTCATGTCGCCGAGACGGCCCTCGCGCGGCTGAGGCGGGAGCTGGGCATGGCGACGCTCACGGCGGCGCACCGGCTCGACCGGCTCACGGCCGGCCTTGTGCTGTTCACGGTGCGGCCCGAGGAACGCGGCGCGTATCAGTCGCTGTTCCGCGACCGCCTCGTACGCAAGGAGTACGAGGCGGTGGCGCCGTACCGGGAGTCCCTGGTGCTGCCCCTGACCGTGCGCAGCCGGATCGAGAAGGAGCGCGGGGTGATGGCCGCCCGCGAGGTGCCGGGCGAGCCGAACGCCGAGACCCGGGTCGAGCTGGTCGAGCACCGGGACGGACGCGCACGCTACCGGCTACTGCCCCGCACCGGGCAGACCCACCAGCTGCGGGTGCACATGAACGCACTGGGTGTGCCGATCCTCGGCGACCCGCTCTACCCGGTGGTGACCGGACCGGTGCCGGCCGGTGATTTCCGGCGTCCGCTCCAACTGCTGGCGCGGGCGCTGGACTTCACCGATCCGGTCACCGGACACAGCCACTCGTTCGTGAGCGGCCGGACGCTGGGGGCGTGGTCCGCGTACGAGAACTGGGACCGTCAGTGACGCCCCGTCAGCAGCGCCCCGTCAGTAGCCGCGCCACCAGCGCACGAAACGCTGCCAGGCGCCGAGGCGGCGCTCCGGTCCTGCGGGCGGAGCCGCGGACTCGGGCTGGGGAGTCGCGGGCTGCGGTGCCGTGACGGGTTCGGGCGTCGGGGCGGGCGTGGTGACCTGCCAGTCCGTACGCGGCTGCTGCTCGGCGGGATGTACGCCGGGCTGTTGCATGTCGTCCTGCGGCGGCTTCGCCATGAATGTCACCGGCAGCTCCACGAGGTGCCGGGAGGAGATGGACGCGGTCCAGCGCAACTCGTGTTCCTCGCAGGCGAGTTGGACATCCGGCAGCCGCATCAGGAGCCTGTCGACGCCGACGTCGGCGATGGCACGGCCGATGTCCTGGCCCGGGCATTCGTGCGGACCGCCGCCGAAGGCGAGGTGCGAGCGGTTGCCCTGCATGTTCGCAGTGAGGTCCGGGCGGACGCGCGGGTCGACGTTGCCCGGTGCCATCCCGAGCAGCAGCCCGTCGCCCTTGCGGATGCGCTGACCGCCCAACTCGGTTTCCTGCTTGGCGAAGTAGCCCAGGACGGCGCTGAACGGCGGCTCGTCCCACAGGGACTGCTCGACCGCCTCGGGCACCGTCATCTGGCCGCCGTTGAGCTGGGCGCGGAAACGGGGGTCGGTGAGCACCATGCGCAGCACGTTGGCGATGAGGTTGGCTGTGGCCTCGTACGCGGCGATCAGTACGAGGCGCAGGTGCTGAGCCACCTCGTCGTCGGTGAGCCCTGCCGGGTGCCTGACGAGGTGGCTGGTGAAGTCTTCCTGGGGCTGGGCACGACGGCGGATGGTGAGCCGGTTCAGGGCGCCCATCACGTACTCGTTGCTGGCGATCGCGGTCTCGGTGCCCCTGATCATGTCGCGGGCGGCGTGCACCATGCGGTCGTTGTACTCCTCGGGCATGCCGAGGATCTCGCACAGCACGGCCATCGGGAGGTGCTCGGCGAACTGGCTGACCAGGTCGGCGCTGCCCTCCTCGCAGAAGCGGTTGACCAGGCGCTGTGTCGCGCGGTTGATGTAGCGGCGGATGCCGCGGTGGTCGATCGTCGACATGGCGCCCACGACCGCCCCGCGCAGCCGCAGATGCTCGTCGCCCTCGGCCATGGCGCAGATGGGCTGCCAGGCGAAGAGGGGCATGAGCGGGTGGTCCGGGCCCGCTGTGCCGTCCCGGACGGGGTTCCAGATGCGGCTGTCCCGGGTGTACTGCGAGGGGGTGCGGACCATGTGCAGGTTCTCGGTGTGGCCGAGCACCACCCAGATCGGCACGTCGTTGTGGAGCAGCGCGGGGGCGACGTTGCCGTGTTCGGCGCGGAGTTTCTCGTACAGGGCTCCCAGGTCCTCCGCCTCGGGGCCGTACAGGCGGCGCAGTCCGCCGGGGCCCGTGCCGTGGGCCGGGCAGCCCGGCGGCGGGCCGGGCGTGGGGTCGTACATACCGGGGTCGTCCATACCGGTTCGGGAGTGGAATTCAGGCGTCACGGTGGTCGCTTTCGAAGCTGGGGTCGAATTCGAGGCGGGGTCGATTCGAAGCTGTGGTTGAAGCTGAAGTGGGGCCGTTGTCCGGGCAGTTGGCGGGCGGTCAGGCGGACGCGGAGGCCATGGCGATCGAGTGCAGGAAGCGCATCAGGGTCATCAGCACGTCACGGCTGGACGCCCTGCGGCGCGCGTCGCACTTCACGATGGGGATCTCCTCGGGAAGGTCGAGCGCGGCGCGCAGGTCCTCCATGGGGTAACGGGGCGCGTCCGGGAAGTCGTTGACGGCGACGACGAACGGGACCCCGCGCTCCTCCAGGCGGCCGATGACGTCGAAGCTGACTTCCAGGCGCCGGGTGTCGATCAGTACGACCGCGCCCAGGGCGCCCTCGAACAGCCCGTTCCACAGGAACCAGAAGCGCTCCTGGCCGGGGGTGCCGAACAGGTACAGCACCAGCTGTTCGGTGATGCTGATGCGGCCGAAGTCCATGGCCACGGTGGTGGCCGTCTTGCTGTCCGAGCCATAGTTGTCGTCGACTCCGACGCCTGCCTGCGTCATGGTCTCTTCCGTGGTCAGCGGCCTGATCTCGCTGACGGAACCCACCATGGTCGTCTTGCCGACGCCGAAACCACCCACGATCACGATCTTCACGGCGGCCTGCGCCGTGTGTGGAAGATGGTCCTCGGCGCGAGGGCCCGTGATGGTGTCAGAGCTTTTGAAGTCCATGCATCACCGCTTCGAGGAGGGAACGGTCGGGCAGCTCCGAGCGGACGATCGGGGCGCGCGCCTGTACCAGTTCTGCCGTCAGCAACTCGGTCAGCAGTACGGTCACCACGCTGAACGGCAGATTGAGATAGGCCGATATCTCGGCCACGGACAGAGGGGTCCTGCAGAGCCGCAGCAGGGCCGACTGCTCCGGCTGGGCGGTGGGCGGCGGCGCGTCGTCACTCGCCACGATCAGGGTCACCAGGTCGAGCTGGGCGCGATCGCCTTCCTCGACCTGGCCGGTGAGGATGTACAGCCTCCCCGGGTTCGCCTCGCCCTGCCCGTCTCCTGCTGCCGGCTCCGGCATCTTCTCGGGACTGTGCTCCGGCGGTTCCTTGGGGAAGCGCCGTCGTCGTTGCGGAGGAGTCATACGGCCGTCCCGTTCCGCCGGGGCGGACTCGTCAGGTGGGCACCGATCCGTACGACGAGGTCGCGCATGCGGTTGCTCATGAGCCCGGCGTCGACGGTCTCGTCGGCGAGGACGGCGAGATAGGCGCCCGGGCCCGCGGCCATCATGTAGAAGTAGCCGCCGTGGATCTCAATGATCACCATCCGCATCCGTCCGTCGGTGTCGGGGATCTCGGTGGCGACGGCCGCGGCGAGGCTCTGCAGTCCGGCGCAGGCCGCGGCGATGCGGTCGGCGGCGTCGGGGTCACCGCCGTACCGGGCGATGCGCAGGCCGTCGGCAGAGAGCACGACGACCTGCCGGGTCCCGTGCACCCCGTCGGACAGCTCCTTGAGCATCCAGTCGAAGTTGGCTCGCTGCTGGATCACTTGTGGTCCCCCTCGTCGTCGGCCTCGGCAGTGGCCGGAGTGTTCGTCGCGCCCGGTGTCTTGTCCTGGCCGTCCTGGTCAGCCTGGTCGGCGGGCCCGCCCTTGAGTCCGGCCATGAACGCCTCGACCCACAGGCCGGGTTCGGGTTCGTCCTTCTTCGGCTCGGGCTGCGCCGCGGTGGAGGAACGGGACCAGTCGATGACGGGACGGCCTTCCTTGCGCGCGGCCTCCGCCTCCGCCTCGGCCGCCCGGGCCTCGGCGATCCGCTGGCTGTACGGGATCTTGACGCGGCTGCGGCGCTGCGGCAGACCGTTCGCCGTCCACTCAGTGACCTCGGGGACGTCGTCCTCCATCTCGGCGACGGAGTCGGGGATGCGGGGGCCGGTGGTGGGACGGCGCCGCTTGGGCTTGCGCTCCGGTCCCTCGACACCGCCGAAGTCCACCTTGGGCACGGAGGAGGCGCCGATGCCGTGCGCGAGGCCGGGGGCGGGGGCGGTTTCCTCGGTGAGCATGTCGCGGGGCACGACGATCACGGCACGGACACCGCCGTACGCGGACTGCCGCAGCGAGACCTGCATCTTGTACATCTGCGTGAGGCGGCCCACGACAGCCATGCCGAGCCGCGGGCTGTCGCCGAGGTCGTTGAGGTCGATGCCGACCTGGGCCTTCTCGAGCATGCCCTCGGCCCGGCGGCGCGCCTCCTCGCTGAGGCTGACGCCGGCGTCCTCGATCTCGATGGCGACACCGGTCTGCACCTCGACGGCCGTGACGTGCACCTTGGTCTGCGGCGGCGAGTAGCGCGTGGCGTTGTCCAGGAGTTCCGCGGCGGCGTGGATGACCGGTTCGACCGACGGGCCGTTGACGTTGACCTTGGCGATGGAGTGCAGCTCGATGCGCCGGTACTCCAGGATCCGGGACATGGCACCGCGCAGCACGCTGTAGAGCGGTACGGGCTTAGGCCATACGCGGCCCGGGCGGGAGCCGCCGAGTACGGCGATGGAGTCGGCGAGGCGGCCGATCAGCGCAGTGCCGTGGTCGATGCGCAGCAGGTCGTCGAAGACCTCGGGGTTGCGCCCGTGGTCCTCCTCCATCTCGCGCAGTTCCTTGTTCTGCTGGTGGACAATCGCCTGGACGCGCCGGGCGATATTGACGAATGCGCGCTGCGAGGAGTCGCGCATCGCTTCCTCGTGGTCCACGATGCGCAGCAGGATGCGCAGCAACTCGCGCTGGGATTCGGGGAGTTCCCGGACGGCCGGGTCCGCATCGGCGGTTTTGCGGATCGCCACATCGGGGGAATCTCCACTGCGAAGCCGGTACAGCGCGGCGGGCAGCAGCTCCTTGCCGAGGTGGAAGATCTCGTCGTCCTGGGCGGCGATGCGCTGTTCCAAGTAGGCCGTCCGGCACGCGAGTTCGGCGCGGACGGCTCGGACGAGTCTGCCGCGGCGGACGGCTTCGGCGACGGTCGCGATCACCAGGAGTGTCGCGATGCCTCCGCACCAGCCGACGGCGACCCGGGCCGGTTCCGTGACAACGGCGACGGCGGCTCCGGATGCCGCGGCCATCAGTATGGCCGGCAACAACAGCACTCGGGCGTAAGGAAGTTCACGGCCAACGGGAGGCGATTGAACACTCACCATGTGTGCCCTCTAAGACAAATCGGCTGGGGATCTGGGGGGAGTTCTCATGACTTTCAGAACATTGGGGAACAAGCGCACGAATACACCGCAACTCGGTGCGCCGCGGGCGAGCTTAGTCCGACCGGATCATCGCCAAGTCATATTCGGCAAGCACCTGAAATCGCCCGCGCGACAGGAGTACGCTCGGCCCCATTTATACGCTCGGGCACGTTTCGAACACCGTGCGTCACCGCGTACGGGTGCACGAAAACCCTCATCAGAAGGGGTGAGACCCGGCCCGCCGAGGCGAATTCCGGCTCAGATTCCCGCGATCCGCAGCGCCGCATCCGCGGTGGCTTCGGCGAAGGCCGAGGCGGGCCGCTCGGGGTCGGAGCGGTGGACCAGAATGACGCCTTCGATCAGTCCGAACACCAGATCCGTCCGCAGATCCAGCTCACTCTTGGCGAGCGCGCCGCCCGCCTCGGTCGCGGCGATCAACTGCCGGTAGGCATCCTTGAGTTCGGCCCGTACGGCATGGAAGCCGGCAAAGCGTTCGGCGCGCACCTCGGGCAGCAGATAGAGCCCACCGAGATTGTGCGGACCGCCGCAGAGCAGCTGGACATCCGTGCGGCACAGGTCCCACAGCCGGTCCTCGGCCGGGGTCCGGTCCTCGGCGAGGAGCTCCCGGGCGAAGGCCAGCGACGGCGTGACGGTGGACTCCAGGAGCTCGGCGAGCAGTTCCTCCTTGCCGGAGACGTAGTGGTACATGGACGCCTGGCGCATGCCCGCCCGCTCGGCGACGGCCCGGGTGGTCGTGGCCGCGTACCCGCGCGTCGTGAACAACTCCGCGGCGGCGGCAAGCAGTTCGTCACGCGCCGAGAGACCGCTGTCCGGTCGCCGCTCGGCCCGTGGCCTGCCCACTCGTCGTCCGCTGGTACCCATGCCTTCGATCGTCGCACACGGGCCCATACGGCGATCTCGGTGAGACATCGGTAACCGGGCGGCAACGCCCGGGCAACGGCGCCGACCCGCCCGGCTCCTAATTTCTGTCGGGCGACAGAAATGACGTACCGACAAGACGTACCGACATGACGTACCGACACGACCGCCCCTGCCGAGCCGGAGGTCCCGCGATGGCGACAGCGACCACGTACGGAGCCCGGGCGCACGCCCGCGCACAAGAAGGCACCCGCGCCGAGGCGATGCCGGTCGTCCCGGCGAGCGCCTGGCCCGCACCGCCCTGCGAGGCGGGCCATCTGGTGTGGGCGGAAACGGTGGCTGGCGGCAACTACACGCACAGGGTGCTGGCCCGCGGCACGGAACTGCGGCTGACCGACCTCAGAGGCGAAGCCTGTGCGCATCTGCTCCTTTTCGCCGCCGACCGGCCCTGGGAGCGCCTGAACGTGGCGGACACGGTCAAGATCCAGTGGAACGCCTACGTCGGCGAGAACCGGCTGCTCCTCTCCGACCAGGGCCGGGTCCTCGCCTCGGTGATCGCCGACACATCCGGTCGGCACGACGCGCTGTGCGGCACCTCCACCCTCGTACGGAACACGCAGCGGTACGGGGACGGAACGCCGCAGTCCGCGTCCCCGGCCGGGCGTGAGCTGTTCAAGCTGGCCGCCGCGAAGAACGGTCTCGCACCCCGGGATCTCCCTCCGTCCCTGTCCTTCTTCCAGGGCGTGGAGGTACGCGACGACGGCGCCCTCGACTTCACCGGCTCGGCCGGACCGGGCGCGAGCGTGACGCTCCGGGCCGAGCAGGACGTCACGGTGCTGCTCGCCAATGTGCCCCACCCGGCCGACCCGCGCGCCGACTACACCAGCACCCCGCTGGAGGTGCTGGCCTGGCGCGCCGAGGCCACCCCACCCGGCGACCCGCTGTGGGAGGCCTCCCCCGAGGGCCGCCGTGCCTTCCTCAACACCGCCGAATTCCTTGCCGCGAGGGGGCTCGCATGACCGTCACCACAACCGTCGTCCCGGCCCGCTCCGCCTGGTCCGCCATCGTGCGGAGCGGCGAGACGCTCACCATCACCGACCTGCACGGCAACCAGGCCGTCGACTTCCTCGCGTACGACGCCCATGACACGGCCGTCCGCTACAGCGCGCCCGACACGATCCACGCCCAGGGCAACATCTTCCTGACCACCGGCAGCGTGCTCATGTCCAACGAGCACACCCCGCTGATGACCGTGGTCGAGGACGAGGTCGGCCGCCACGACACGGTGGGCGGTGCCTGCTCCAAGGAATCGAACACCCTGCGCTACGGCCACCACACCTGGTCGCAGCACGCGTGCGTCGACAACTTCCTCGCGGAGGGCGCCAAGTACGGCCTCGGGAAGCGCGATCTCGTCTCGAACATCAACTGGTACATGAACGTGCCGGTCGAGAAGGACGGCACCCTCGGCATCGTCGACGGTCTCTCCGCCCCGGGCCTGAAGCTGACGCTGCGCGCCGAGCGGGACGTACTCGTCCTGGTCTCCAACTGCCCGCAGATCAACAACCCTTGCAACGGCTTCGAGCCGACGGCCGTGGAGATGACCATCTCTGAGGCGGGCGCTCGATGAGCGACGGGGAAACGGCCTTCGACACGCTTCTCGTCGCCAACCGGGGCGAGATCGCGGCCCGGATCCTGCGGACAGCACGGGAGTTGGGCCTGCGTACGGTCGCGGTGTACTCCGACGCCGACCGCTCGGCACCCCATGTGCGCCTGGCCGACACAGCCGTCCGGCTGGGCCCGGCGCCCGCCAAGGAGTCGTATCTCGACGCCGATCTCGTCCTGAAGGCGGCGAAGGACACGGGTGCCGGAGCGATCCACCCGGGCTACGGCTTTCTCTCCGAGGACGCGGCGTTCGCGCGGCGCTGCGAGGACGCCGGAATCGTGTTCGTGGGCCCGACGCCGGAGCAGCTGGAGCTGTTCGGGGCAAAGCACACGGCCCGGGCGGCAGCGGAGGCGGCCGGGGTGCCGCTGGCTCCGGGCACGGGCCTGCTCGCCTCGGTGGACGAGGCTCTGGTGGCCGCGGACCGCATCGGCTACCCGGTGATGCTCAAGGCGACGGGTGGCGGGGGCGGTATCGGGATGTCGGCATGTCGCTCCGCCGATGAGCTGACCGAGGCCTGGGACCGGGTGCAGCGCGTCGCCGCGGCCTCCTTCTCCTCGGCCGGGGTGTTCCTGGAGCGGCTCGTCGAACACGCCCGTCATGTCGAGGTGCAGGTCTTCGGCGACGGCGCGGGCCGCGTCGTCACCTTCGGCGACCGCGACTGCTCGCTCCAGCGCCGCAACCAGAAGGTGGTGGAGGAGGCACCAGCACCCGGGCTCCCCGCGCACGTACGCGAGCAACTGGCAACCGTTGCCCGGGACTTGTGCGCCTCGGTCGACTACCGCTCCGCCGGAACCGTCGAGTTCGTGTACGACGCGGTGCACAAGGAGGCGTACTTCCTGGAGGTCAACACCCGGCTCCAGGTGGAGCATCCGGTCACCGAGGAGATCTATGGCGTCGACCTCGTCGCGTGGATGCTGCGTCTGGCGCGCGGGGACTTCGATGTCGTACGAGACGCTGGGGCGCCGCGCGGTCATGCTGTCGAGGCCCGCGTGTACGCCGAGGACCCCTCGCGTGAACACCGCCCCAGCGCGGGCCTGTTGACCCGGGTCGAATTCCCGCCTGGCGTACGCGTGGACGGCTGGGTCGAAACGGGCACCGAGGTCACCACGTCGTACGACCCCATGCTCGCGAAGATCGTCGCGTACGGCTCCGACCGTGCGCAGGCTCTGGCACGGCTGGACGAGGCGCTGGCCGCGACCCGCGTCGACGGCATCGAGACGAACCTGGGGCTGGTGCGGGCGGCGCTCGCGTCGGACGACTTCCGGACGGCCTCGCACTCGACGGCGACGCTCGCGGGCGTGAGCGACCCCACGCCGCGTATCGAGGTCGTCTCCGGCGGGACGCTGACGACGGTCCAGGACTGGCCGGGGCGTACCGGCTACTGGCAGGTGGGCGTGCCGCCGTGCGGGCCGATGGACGACCTGTCGTTCCGGCTCGGCAACCGGGCGCTGGGCAACGACGAGGGGGCGCCCGGCCTCGAATGCACCTTGCGGGGACCGTCCTTGAGGTTCACGCACGCGACGACGGTGTGTGTCACGGGTGCTCCGGCGGCGGTGACGGTCGACGGCGGGGCGGTCTCGCAGTGGGAGCCGGTGACGGTTCCGGCTGGGGCCGTGCTGGAGATCGGCACTCCTGCCGAGCACGGCCTGCGGACGTACGTACTCTTCGCGGGCGGCCTGGATGTCCCGGCGTTCCTGGGGAGCGCCTCGACCTTCACGCTGGGCCGGTTCGGCGGCCACGGCGGGCGGGCGCTGCGGACCGGGGACGTGCTGCACGGGGGCGCGATCGCGTCCTCCGGGACGGTGGTGCCGGAGGGCGAGCGGCCCGTGTTCGGCGCCGTATGGCAGGTGGGCGCGCTCGAAGGCCCGCACGCCGCACCGGAGTTCTTCACCGAGGAGGACATCCACGACTTCTACGCGGCCGGCTGGAAGGTGCACTTCAACTCGGCACGCACGGGTGTACGGCTGGTCGGTCCGAAGCCCCGCTGGGCCCGCACCGACGGCGGCGAGGCGGGCCTGCACCCCTCCAACATCCACGACACCCCGTACTCGGTCGGCGCCGTCGACTACACGGGCGACATGCCGGTCCTGCTCGGTCCCGACGGCCCCTCGCTCGGCGGGTTCGTGTGCCCGGCGACAGTCCTCAGCGCGGAGCGCTGGAAGCTCGGCCAGCTGCGTCCCGGGGACACCGTGCGCTTCGTACCGGTGGACGATGGGGGTCCCCCCGCTCATGGGGGTCCCCCCGCTCGAGCGAAGCCGAGAGTGGGGGAGGAGCCGAGAGCGGGGGAGGGTGCGGCGCGGCCCGCGATCGTGGACGGAGGCGTGCTGGCGCGGGACGGCGACGTGACGTACCGGCGCAGCGGCGACGACCATCTGCTGGTCGAATTCGGTCCCATGCAGCTGGACCTGGCGCTGCGTATGCGGGTGCACGCCCTGATGGAGGCGGTGGCAAAGGCCCGCCTCGACGGAGTCACCGACCTCACGCCGGGCATCCGCTCCCTCCAGATCCAGACGGATCCACGCCGCCTCCCTCAACGCCAACTCCTCACGGCGGTACGGTCGTTGGTGGCCACGCTGCCCTCGACGGATCAACTGGTCGTGCCGTCCCGCACCGTCCACCTCCCCCTGTCCTGGGACGACCCGGCGACCCGCGAGGCGATCGCCCGCTATATGGCGGGTGTCCGCGACGACGCGCCCTGGTGCCCCTGGAACATCGAGTTCATCCGCCGGGTCAACGGCCTGGACTCGGTGGAGGACGTGTACCGGACTGTCTTCGACGCCGAGTACCTGGTCCTCGGCCTGGGCGATGTGTACCTGGGCGCTCCGGTGGCCACACCGCTGGACCCCCGCCACCGCCTGGTCACGACGAAGTACAACCCGGCCCGCACCTGGACCGCCGAGAACTCGGTCGGCATCGGCGGCGCGTACCTCTGCGTCTACGGCATGGAGGGCCCCGGCGGCTACCAGTTCGTCGGCCGCACGACCCAGGTCTGGTCCGGCTGGCAGCAACGCGGCGCCTTCGAACCCGGCTCCCCCTGGCTGCTGCGCTTCTTCGACCGCATCAAGTGGTACCCGGTGACCCCGGACGAACTGCTGGAACTACGGGCCGACATCATCTCGGGCCGCTTCGTGCCACAGATCGAGGAGGGCGTCTTCTCACTCGCCGAGCACGAGGCGTTCCTGACCGAGAACGCCGGCTCGATCGCCGAGTTCAGGACCCGCCAGGGCGCAGCCTTCGCGGCGGAACGGGACGCCTGGGAGGCATCGGGCGAGTTCACCAGGGCGGAGACGGCCTCGGCTCCGGCACCAGCCCGGCCGGAGGTGACGGTCCCACCGGGCGGCCACCTGGTGGAGGCCGAGTTCGCCGCGTCGGTCTGGCAGCTGAACGTCGCCCAGGGCGACGAGGTGACCATGGGCCAGCCGCTCCTCGCCCTGGAAGCCATGAAGATGGAGTCAAGGGTGCACGCACCGATGGACGGCATGGTGACACAGATCCTCACCAAGCCGGGCGCCCAGGTGGAACCGGGCACGGCCCTACTGGTGCTGGCGCCCACGAGCTGACTCCGCCCGGGCAGGCGCCCCGCCCGTCTGTGAGCAGGCGTTCCGCAGGGCGGAACGGGTGGGCACAGACGGCCACCGGGCCGCACCCGACAACGAAACCCCACCAAGGAGCACAGATGTCGCCCCAGACCTCGGCCCACACCCTGACCCGCGTCCGCATGGCATACGCACGCATCGGGGCCGCGAACCGCCCCGAGGTCTGGGTCGACCTGCGCCCCCAGAACGAGGTGGAAGAGGAAGCCCGAGCCATAGACGCCCGCCTCGCCGCAGGCGAACACCTCCCCCTCGCAGGGCGACTGTTCGCAGCGAAGGGCAACATCGACGTAGCCGGACTGCCCACAACCGCCGGCTGCCCTCCCTACGCGTACCAGCCGGAGGCAGACGCCCCAGCGGTCGCCCGCCTACGCGCGGCAGGCGCGATAGTCCTCGGCACCACGAACCTGGACCAGTTCGCCACAGGCCTCGTAGGCACCCGCTCCCCCCACGGCGCGGTGCGGGGCGCCATCGCCCCGCAGAGAATCAGCGGCGGCTCCAGCTCCGGCTCAGCCGTAGCGGTAGCGCTCGGCATCGTCGACTTCGCGCTGGGCACGGACACCGCGGGCAGCGGCCGCGTCCCCGCCGCATTCAACGGAATCGTCGGCCTGAAACCCACCCGAGGCCTCGTCCCCACGCAAGGCGTGGTCCCGGCCTGCGCCTCCCTGGACTGCGTAACGGTCTTCGCCCGCACCCTCCCGGAGGCGGAACAGGCCCTCGCCCACATGACCGCCCCACCCGCCCGAGAACTCCCCGCACTCCGCCAGCGCACCCCGGGCCCCTGGCGCATAGCCGTCCCGCCCCGGGACCAGCTCGGCGAAATGGACGAGGGCTGGCCCAGTGCATACGAGGCAGCCGTGACCCAACTACGTGCCGCAGGCGCCGAGTTGCGCACCATGGACCTCGCCCCCTTCACGGAGGCCGCCACGATGCTCTACGAAGGCGCCTTCGTGGCCGAGCGCTACACAGCCGTAGGAAGCTTCGTCGACAAGTTGCTCTCCGAGGGCGGCGACGGCCTCGATCCCACGGTCGCCGGAATCATCACCCGGGCCCGGGACATCCCGGCGCACCAGCTCTTCGCCGACCAGGACCGCCTGACAGCCCTGCGCGCCCGCGCTCTGGAGTCACTCGGTGACGCGGACGCCCTGCTTCTGCCGACAGCTCCCGGCCATCCCACCCTCGCCGAGGTGGCCGCCGACCCGCTGGGCACGAACGCCCGCCTCGGCCGCTTCACCAACTCCACCAACCTCTTCGACCTGGCCGCAGTCGCCGTCCCTGCGGGCCAGGTGGCGGGGCTCCCCTTCGGCGTCATGCTGATCGGCCCCGCGTTCACCGACGAACGTCTCGCCCGCATCGCCCGAACCCTGGAAGCGCCGCCCGTCCGGCTCGCCGTGCTCGGCGCGCACCTGTCGGACCAGCCCCTGAACGGGCAACTCCTCGCGTTGGGCGGCCAGTTGGAACGTACGACCAAGACCGCCCCCGTCTACCGGCTGCACGCCCTGACCACCGACCCGCCCAAGCCGGGCCTGGTCCACGACGGCGCGAACGGAGCCGCGATCGAGGCCGAGGTCTGGCGACTGCCCGCCGAGGGTCTCGGCCGCCTCACCGCCGCGCTGCCCCGGCCGATGACGCTGGGCCGGGTCACGCTGGCCGACGGCAGTGACGTACCGGGATTCCTGTGCGAGCCGGACGCGCTCGACGATGCACGGGACATCACGGAGTACGGGGGCTGGCGCGCGTACCTGGAGTCGCTCAGCGTCTGACGCGAGGGAGGCCGGTGCCGGCAGACGAACGCCCGCTCACCCCACCGACGAGTAAGCGACGACCCCCCGCAGCAGGCCGTCCACAGCCTTCCGCGCGTTCTTCGCCACGGTGGAGTCCTTGGTGCCGGACACCGGCGCCGCCGCCGAGATCTGGCCGAGTACGTCGATGACCTGCTTGCACCAGCGCACAAAGTCACCGGCGGGCATCTCGGCCTCGCGGAGCACTTCGTCGAGCCCCTTGCCGGAGGCCCATTCGTACGCGGCCCAGGCGAAGCCCAGGTCCGGCTCGCGCTGGCCGACGCCCTCGGTCTGGCTGATCCGGAACTCCTCCTCCAGGGCGTCCAGGCGGCCCCAGATGCGGACCATCTCACCAAGCGCGGCCTTGGCCTTTCCGGACGGCAGCTTCGGTGCCAGCGCGTCGTCGCCCACCCGGGCCTCGTACACCAACGCCGAGACGCACGCCGCCAGTTCGGCCGGGGCGAGGCCCTCCCAGACGCCGGCGCGCAGGCATTCGCTGGCGAGCAGGTCCAGCTCTCCGTAGAGCCGGGCGAGCCGCTTGCCGTGCTCGGTGACCTCGTCGCCGCGCAGATAGTCGAGCTCGGTCAGGAGCGCGACGATGCGGTCGAACGTACGGGCGATGGTGTTCGTCCGCCCCTCGATGCGCCGCTCCAGCTGCGAGGTGTCGCGCAGCAGCCGGTGGTAGCGCTCGGCCCAACGAGCGTGGTCTTCCCGGTCGTTGCACCCGTGGCAGGGGTGGGCGCGCAGTGCGGTGCGCAGCCGGGCGATCTCCCGGTCGTCGACGGCATCGGAGCGCCGCTTGCGGTGCCGGTCGGGAACGATGTGCCCGGCCTTCGTGCGCAGCGCGGACGCGAGATCGCGGCGCGACTGCGGCGAGCGCGGGTTGAACGACTTCGGGATGCGCATCCGCTCCAGCGCCTCGACGGGCACCGGGAAGTCGATCGACGCGAGGCGTTTGACCTGCCGCTCGGCGGTGAGGACGAGGGGCCGCGGCCCGTCGTGGTGCTCGAAGCCGCGGTGGCCGTTGGACCGCCCGGCGGGCAGCCCGGGGTCCAGCACCAGCGCGAGTCCCGCGAACTTGCCGGTCGGCACGTGGATCACATCGCCGGGCTTGAGCTTTTCCAGCGCCACGGCCGCTTCCGCACGCCGCTGCGCCGCGCCCTGCTTGGCCAACTCGGTCTCGCGGTCCTTGAGTTCGCGACGCAGTCGCGCGTACTCATCGAAGTCGCCCAGGTGGCAGGTCATGGAGGCCTTGTAGCCCTCAAGACCCTCTTCGTTGCGCTGCACCTGGCGAGAGATCCCGACGACCGACTTGTCGGCCTGGAACTGTGCGAAGGACGTCTCCAGGAGTTCGCGCGAGCGGTGCCGGCCGAACTGCTCGACGAGGTTCACCGCCATGTTGTACGACGGCTTGAAGCTGGAGCGCAGCGGGTACGTACGCGTGCCCGCGAGGCCGGCGAGGTGCTCCGGGCTCATGCCGCGCTGCCACAGCACGACGGCGTGTCCTTCGACATCGATGCCACGGCGCCCCGCACGGCCGGTCAGCTGGGTGTACTCGCCGGGTGTGATGTCGGCGTGCTGCTCGCCGTTCCACTTGACGAGCTTCTCCAACACCACCGAGCGGGCGGGCATGTTGATGCCGAGGGCGAGGGTCTCGGTGGCGAACACGGCCTTGACCAGGCCGCGTACGAACAGCTCCTCGACGACCTCCTTGAACGTCGGCAGCATGCCCGCGTGGTGGGCCGCGATGCCGCGCTCCAGGCCTTCCAGCCACTCGTAGTAGCCCAGGACGTGGAGGTCCTCGGCCGGTATCGAGGACGTACGTCCCTCGACGAGGGCGCGGACCTTGTGGCGTGCCTCGTCGTCGTTCAGTCTCAGGCCCGCGTACAGGCACTGCTGGACGGCGGCCTCGCAGGCGGCGCGGCTGAAGATGAACGTGATGGCGGGCAGCAGTCCCTCGGCGTCGAGCCGTTCGATGACTTCGGGACGGCCCGGTGTCCACACGCGCGATCTCTGCCGCCGCTCGCGCTCGCGGTCGGCCTCGCGCATGTTGCGGCCCCGTCTGCGGTCCTGATACGAGGGCCGGGTCGCCTCCATACGGGCCAGGCGGGTGAGGTCGGGGTTGACGGCCTTCTTGTGCCCCTCGCCCTCCTCGAAGAGGTCGTAGATGCGGCGTCCGGCCAGTACGTGCTGGAACAGCGGGACAGGCCGGTGCTCGGCGACGATCACTTCGGTGTCGCCGCGGACGGTGTCGAGCCAGTCGCCGAACTCCTCGGCGTTCGACACCGTCGCCGAGAGCGACACCAGGGTCACCGACTCGGGGAGGTGGATGATCACTTCCTCCCAGACGGCGCCGCGGAAGCGGTCGGAGAGGTAGTGCACCTCGTCCATGACGACGTAACCGAGGCCGAGGAGGGTCTGCGAGCCCGCGTAAAGCATGTTGCGCAGGACCTCGGTGGTCATCACGACCACCGGGGCATCGGCGTTGACGCTGTTGTCGCCGGTGAGCAGGCCGACCTTCTCGGCGCCGTAACGCCGTGCCAGATCGGTGTACTTCTGGTTCGACAGCGCCTTGATGGGCGTGGTGTAGAAGCACTTCTTGCCCTGCTGGAGGGCGAGGTGGACGGCGAACTCGCCCACGATCGTCTTGCCCGAGCCGGTGGGCGCGGCCACCAGCACACCCTTGCCCGCTTCGAGTGCCTGGCAGGCCTCGATCTGGAAGGGGTCGAGGCCGAAGTCGTACATATCGCGGAAGGACGCGAGCGCCGTGGCCTGCTCGACAGCGCGCTGCCGCGCTGCCGCGTACCGCTCGGCCGGTGAGAGATCCTCTGTCATCGTGCTTTCGAGCGTACCGTCAGCCACTGACAACAGGACGATCAATATCCGGATCGCTGCCCGGGCCGGGGGGCCGTGCGTCTCGGCGGCCCGGTCCGGCAGCCGGCCGCGGGGTGCGGCTGTGACGCGGACGCGGCCGGTGCGTCACAGGGACGCACCGGCCCGCGCATGGCCTTTGGAGGTGTTCTTTCTCGCGCTCGTCAGGTCACGTCGTCGTAGCCGTTGATCCGGTCACGGTCGGAATCCGCCTGCTGCGGCAGGGCGGCCTGTCCGGCCGAGACCGCCTCGACCTCGCCGATGGCCTCGGGCGTGAGGTCGAGGTCGGACGCCTCGTCGTCGCTCAGCTCGGGGCCCCGGCCACGGGCCCGACGACGATCGTTGAACAGAGAGAAGGCGACGGCGCCGAAGTAGAGCGCGGTCATGGGCACCGCGAGGGCGATCATGGACACCGGGTCGGTGGGCGTCACCAGCGCCGCGAACACGGCGATGATCATCACCATGGAGCGCCACCAGCCCAGCATCCGCCGCCCGCTGAGAACGCCGCCGACGTTCAGCAAGGACAGCACGATCGGCAGCTGGAAGGCCAGACCGAAGGCAAGGGTCAGCTTGACCGAGATGTCGATCATGTCGTCGACGGTGATGTAGTTGACCGAGCCGCCGATGCTGAAGCCCAGCAGGGTCCGCACGGCGTAGGGCAGGATCCAGTGCGCGAGATAGGCGCCGAGGAGGAAGAGAGGCGTACCGATGCTCACCACGGTGAGCGCGTACTTCTTCTCGTTCCTGTGCAGTCCCGGCGCGACGAAGGCCCAGAACTGGTAGAGCCACACCGGCGCCGCCACGATCAGCGCGGCCACGAGCGACACCTTCATGTACGTGGTGAACGGCGAGGTGAGTCCCATCTGGGACAGCACGGCGCAGCGGCCCTCTTGCGCGGCCGCCTCCGCCTCACTGCATGTCGGCACCGGCGCACTGATGAACTCCGCGATGTCCTTGGCGAAGAACAGTGCCAGGACCGTCAACGGCACAATGGCGAACAGCGCCTTGACCAGCCGGTTGCGCAGCTCGCGCAGGTGCTCCACCAGGGGCATCCGCCCCTCTGGGTCCTTGGGCTTCTTGCGGGCGGACTTGAGCAACCCACATCCTCGTCTCGGGGGGCAGCCTGTAGGGCCCGGCCGCCCGTGTCTCAGCGATAGTTCTGTGGAGCTCAGCCCTGCGTCGTGCGCTTGGGCTCCTCGACGGGGCGGGCCGTGGTGACGTCACCGGGAGCCGCCTGAATGGTCTTGGGCGCCGGAGCCTGCTCCGCCGTACCCGAGTCGGCATTGCTCTCGGCCGTACCTTCGTTCTTCATGGCCGCTGCCTCGCTCTTGAGGATGCGGGCGGACTTGCCCAGGGAGCGAGCCATGTCCGGAAGCCGCTTCGCACCGAACAGCAGCAGAAGCAGCCCGGCAATGATAGCGATCTGCCAGATACCGACCTGACCCATAATTCCCCACTTTCCCACCGAAGCCGTGCGACTTGTGTGGTAGTGCGCCCGTCGGGGCCCTGTCCGAGACCCGTGTGAGCAGCAATCGTAACTCCGAGGAGTAAACGCCAGGCAATGGCCCTGCATCCTCCGAGTGCGATCCCAGGCCTCGTTCTCCGGGCCGCGATCAGCAGCGTACCCGCCGATGGTGTGAGGATGACAGGGCGAAGTGAACGAAACCGCACACGGCGCGGAAATCACAGGCCACCGGGACCGTACTCACAGCGCGTCCACAGAACGAGCCGTGGCCGTCCTCACAACATGTCCACGGAGCGGGCCGCGGCCGCGGAGGCCCGTTCCAGGTCTTCTGCCGCGCGACTGATCCGACGTGCGGAGTCCGTGACCTGCCTGCCCAGGCGCTCGGCTTCGAGGAAGACCCTGACGGCGAGGAGGCCGAGCACGGCGATTCCCAGGAAACCCACAGCGATCGCGAGCATCGGCCAGAACATGCGCCGCCCCTAGACGGTGGAGTGCAGCCGCAGGGTCCGCACTCCCCCGCCGGTGAGAAGCTCCACGATCCGCTCACCGGCAGGCTTGCGCACGGCCGCCTCGCACTCGGGGCAGGTGAAGGAGTAGAAGGTCGTCTTCGGTGTGGCGCCGATCGCCAGGCGCAGGGCGTTCGCGGAGAGTTCGAAGTGGGCACGGCAGTCGGGGCAGGCGGCCTTGAACACCACGGGATCCACTCTCGCCATGCCCGAGAACGCGGACGTCACGGACATTCCTTGCGTACCAGACATCACTGACCTGCTCACAGCCCTTGCTCCTGCCTGCCGTACAGCCCGTCCTGAGCTCCGTGCGGCTCCTCGGGGACACTCGCCACGCCCTCCGGACTGTCGTACGCCGCGAGCGCCTCGCGTGCCGCCTGCCGGGCGCTGTCCGCGACCTCCCGCGGTGAGACGATCCGGCCGTCCCGCCCGAGCCGCAGCGCGAGGCGGCGCAGCGAGGCGGGATCGGGGGCACGCAGGGTGATACGCAGCCCGCCGTCGGGCAGTTCATCGGCGCTGTCGTGCGGGTAGTACTCGGCGACCCAGCGCCCGCCCGGGGCGACCTCGACGACCACCTCGGGATCCTCGGCGGCTGGCTGGACCAGCCCCTCGGAGAGGTCCCGCAGTTCGACCTCGGGCGGCGCGGACGGCTCGTCCAGGATCCGGATCTCCGCGACCCGGTCGAGCCGGAAGGTGCGCCGCGCCTCGGAGCGGCGGCACCAGGCCTCCACGTAGGTGTGGCCGACGCTGACCAGGCGGATCGGGTCGATCTCGCGCTCGGTGAGCTCGTCACGCCCGGGCGAGTAGTAGCGGATCCACAGCCGGCGCCGCTCGGAGATCGCCCGGTCGACGTCCGCGAAGACCCCGCCCTCCGACTCGAACGTCACCGACAGCCGGGCACTGGCGCCCGCCGCCTCGCCCGCCGCGGCCTCCACCTTGGCGGTGGCCCGCAGCAGCGCCTGCCGGTCGCCCTCCCGCAGCCCCGGCAGCGTCGCCACGGCCCGGGCTGCCACCAGCAGAGCGGTCGCCTCGTCGGCGGCGATCCGCAGCGGCTCGGCCGCCTCCGCACCCAGGGCGCCCGGGTTGCGCCACCAGATCCGGTCGCCGTCGGTGTCGATGTCCAGCAGATCGCCGCCGCGGAAACTGGTCCCGCACAGCGGCAGCACATCGAGGTCGGAGATCAGCTCGTCCTCGGTGATCCCGAAGGCCCGCGCGACATCACTGACGCGCGCACCGGGGCGCTCTCGCAGATACGTCACCAGGGACAGCATCCGCCGCGTCTGGTCGATGGCACTCACGGACCTGACCGGTTTTCCCGCCACTTCTCCTACGCCCCCTCAGCCCTTGGCCACGGCGCGCAGCCGGTCCACGACATCGGCCCGCAGCTCGGCCGGCTCCAGGACCACCACATCGGGCCCGAACTCGACGAGCCAGGCGTCCAGGCCATGTCCGTACGGAATCTCCAACTCGTCCCAGCCGTCGCCCAGTTCCCGTACGGACACGGCCTTGGCGCGCAGCGGATAGCCCGCCCCGGTGCGCAGCCGGATCAGCGCGGAGCGGTCGGCGGTCTCACCGGCCCAGCTCGCGACCGTCTCCCGCACGGTGACGACATCGGGCACCTCGGCCGTGAACTTCCCGCTGCGGGTACGAACCTTGCCGGTGATCCGCGACAGCCTGAAGACCCGCTCGGCGCCCCGGTCGCGGTCCCAGCCGGCCAGGTACCAGTGGCCGCGCCAGCACTCCAGCGCCCAGGGCTCGACGATGCGGGGCTCGGGGTGGGCGGCGGTGGCCTTGCGGTAGTCGAAGGCGACGGGGCGGCGGTCACGGCAGGCGAGCATCAGCGGTTCGAAGGCCGCCTCGTGCACGGGGATGTGCGGCTCCAGGGCGCCATGGGCCTCGTACGGGTCGACGTCCTCGGGCAGTCCGGCCGCGCGCAGCTTCTGCAGGGCGCCGCTGGCCGCGCCGGCGAGGCGGGCCTGCTGCCAGACCTTGGCGACCAGGCCCAGGGCGGCGGCCTCCTCGGCGTCGAGCGCGATGGGCGGCAGACGGTTGCTGTCCCGGCGGGCGAGATAGCCGACCTCCCCGTCCAGACTCTCCACCGTCTCGATGACCAGGCCGAGCTCGCGCAGATCGTCCTTGTCGCGCTCGAACATCCGGTTGAAGGAGTCGTCCGAGCCGACTGCACCACTTCCCGGCCTGAAGGCCTCGACGTAAGCCTCGATGGAGTCGCGCAGCTCGCGCTTGCTGAGCGGCCGCCGCGTCCCGAGCAGACACAGCGCCAGGTTCATCAGCCGCTCGGCCTTGGCAATGGCCATCGACGCCCTTCCATATGGTGCTTCCGATCGATGACCGTACCGCTCCGCGGTGTCGTGGCAAAAGCCGAGGGCCCATGCCCGACAGGCATGGGCCCCAGCTGATCGGGTCCGGTCGGACCAGATCACACGGCGTACGAAGACCGGGCCGCGAGTCACCCGCGGACGGCCCCCGTGAAGATCAGACCGCGACCAGGTCGCAGACGAAGATCAGCGTCTCGCCCGGCGCGATACGGCCGCCACCGGCACCGCGGTCGCCGTACGCGAGGTGGGCGGGGATCGTCAGCTGACGGCGCCCGCCGACCTTCATGCCCTGCACACCCTGGTCCCAGCCGGAGATGACCTGGCCGACACCGAGCTGGAACTCCAGCGGCGTACCACGGTTCCAGGAGGCGTCGAACTCCTCACCGCTGGAGTAGGCCACGCCCACATAGTGGACCTTCACGAAGTCGCCGGCCTTCGCGACCGGCCCCTCGCCCTCCCAGATCTCCTTGATCTCGAGGTCCGCGGGCGGCGGGCCCTCGGGGAAGTCGATCTCCGGCTTCTCGATGCTCACGTTTCGGCTCCTGCTGTGTGCGAAAGGCAACTGGGGCAACACCGACAGTCTTACATCCCCGCACGCCTCACATCTTCGCGAGGATGTCGACCGAGAAGACCAGCACCGAGTCCTTCTTGATGGTGCTGCCCTGCGGCGGGCTGTCGCCGTATCCGAGCTTCGGCGGGACGACGATGAGTACGCGGCTGCCGACCTTCTTCCCGGTCAGGCCCTGCGCCCAGCCCTTGACGACCTGCTGCAGCGAGAACGAGGTGAGCTGCTGCCTGCTGTACGTGGAGTCGAACTCCTTGCCGTCGGCCCAGAGCACCCCCTTGTACTGCACGAGGACGCTGTCGCTCGCCGCGACCTCCTCGCCGTCCCCCTCCAGGATGTAGTTCGCGACGAGCTTCGTCGGCGCGTCCCCCTTCGGCACCTCGATGGAGGGGGCCTTGCCGTCGGTGTTGGTGCCGACCTTGGGCAGATCGATGTTGTCCTGCGCGACCTCGGAGCCCTTGGCGGAGCTCTTCGCGTTGAACGTTTCCTGGGCGTCGAGGACACAGACCAGCGTGTCGGTGCCCTTGACGCCTGCCTGGGCGTTGCCCTGCTCGCCGAAGCCCCAGGCCGGCGGTACGGCCATCAGAACGCGGCTGCCGGCCTTCTTGCCCATCAGGGCGTAGCGCCAGCCGTCCATCACCTGGCCCTGGGCGAGCTGGATGACGATGGGCGTCTTACGGTCGTAGGAGTTGTCGAAGACCTTCGCCGTCGTCCAGACCTGGGCGAGGTAGTTCACCTTCACGAAATCGCCCTCGGCCAGCGTCTTGCCGTTGCCCGCGACGACCGTCTTGACCGCGAGGTCCTTCGAAGGATCACCGCTGCCCTTGGCCACGGTCGGCTTCTCGCCGAACTTGGCACCGGCGGTGATGGCCGGCAGCGGCCCGTCGACGAGCTTCGGCGGTGGGGGCGCACTGGCCGACGGGGACGCCGAGGGGGACGTACTGCTGCTGGCCTTGTCCTTGTCGGCCGTGTCGTCGCCACCGCAGCCGGCGAGCGTGAGCAGTCCGGCGGGAGCGGCAATCAGAAGTGAGCGTCGGCGCACGGTGGGGGCCTCGTATCGGTCGATCTTGCGGTTGGCGTGCGCGCAACTCTACGGCGTGAGACGGGCGCCGTACGAAGAACGTACGGCGCCCTGTGTTGCGTTCCGCAAAAACGTCCGGAACCGACAGCTCACATTCCGGCGATGAGCTTCTCCACCCGATCGTCGACGGAACGGAACGGGTCCTTGCACAACACCGTGCGTTGTGCCTGGTCGTTCAGCTTGAGATGGACCCAGTCGACGGTGAAGTCCCGCCGCTGCTCCTGCGCCCGCCGGATGAAGTCGCCGCGCAACCGCGCCCTGGTCGTCTGCGGCGGCACGGACTTGCCCTCGAAGATCTTCAGGTCATTGCAGATCCGGGCGGCCTGCCCCTTCTTCTCCAGCAGGTAGTACAGCCCCCGACGACGGTGGATGTCGTGATACGCGAGGTCTATCTGCGCAACCCGCGGATGCGACATCGTCATGTTGTGCTTGGCGCGGTACCGCTCGATGAGCTTGTACTTCATCACCCAGTCGATCTCGGTACCGATCCGGTCGAGGTCCTCGGACTCGATCGAGTCCAGCGTGCGGCCCCACAGCTCCAGGACCTGCTCGACGGTGCCGGTGCGGATGCCGCGGCGCTCGCAGAAGTCCACGGCCTTCTCGTAGTACTCGCGCTGCACCTCCAGAGCGGAGGCCTCCCGGCCGCTGGCCAGGCGCACCTTGCGGCGGCCCGTGATGTCATGGCTGACCTCGCGGATCGCCCGGATCGGGTTCTCCAGGGTCAGATCGCGCATCACCGTGCCCGCCTCGATCATGCGCAGGACGAGATCGGTGGCGCCGACCTTGAGCAGCATGGTCGTCTCGGACATGTTCGAGTCACCCACGATGACATGCAGGCGACGGTAGCGCTCGGCGTCCGCGTGGGGTTCGTCGCGCGTGTTGATGATCGGCCGGGAACGGGTCGTCGCCGACGAGACGCCCTCCCAGATGTGCTCGGCCCGCTGGCTGACGCAGTACACCGCGCCCCGCGGGGTCTGCAGCACCTTGCCGGCACCGCAGAGAAGCTGCCTGGTGACGAGGAACGGGATGAGGATGTCCGCGAGCCGGGAGAACTCCCCGTGGCGGGCCACCAGATAGTTCTCGTGGCAGCCGTAGGAGTTGCCCGCCGAGTCGGTGTTGTTCTTGAAGAGGTAGACGTCGCCCGCGATTCCTTCCTCGTGCAGGCGTCGTTCGGCATCTACCAGGAGTCCTTCCAGAATGCGCTCGCCGGCCTTGTCGTGGGTGACGAGTTCTGTCACGTTGTCACATTCCGGTGTGGCGTATTCCGGATGTGACCCCACGTCGAGATAGAGGCGGGCGCCGTTTCGCAGAAAGACATTGCTGCTGCGGCCCCATGACACGACACGGCGGAAGAGGTACCGCGCCACCTCGTCGGGAGACAGCCGACGCTGTCCCCTGAACGTACACGTGACGCCGTACTCGTTCTCCAGCCCGAAAATGCGGCGGTCCATGACTGAACATTACGCCTGATGCCCTGCGCTGAAACGAGGTTCGCCTGCACCGTTTCGATCATTTTCCGATGCGACTTCAACCACCCCACCGCTGCCCGCAACTGCGAGGACCCGCCCCGTGGCCAGCAGAACCAGCAGCGCCACGGCCCCCGCGACACCCGGCAGTGCGAAACCCCACACCGCTCCGCCCCACTCGACGACCGGCCCCGCGAGACCCGTCCCGACCGACATCCCCACCGTGAACGTCGTCACAAGCCAGGAGAACGCCTCGGTGACGGTGCCCCTCGGCGCGTGATGGTCGACCAGAACGAACGCACAGGCGATACAGGGCGCGAGAAACAACCCCGAGAGCGCAATCAGCGCCGTCATGGCGACCGCGCCCGGCGTCAGCATCAGCGGCACGTAGAACACCGCCAGAAGCGCGACAAGCACAAGCAGCCGCCGCCCCGGCGCACCGCTCCACTGCCGCGCCCCGTACACGGTGCCCCCGACGAGCGCGCCCAGCCCGATGGCCGCCATCAGCCAGCCGTACGTCACGTCCCCGCCGTTGTCATCCGCGTACGACATCGCCGCGACGTTGATCGAGCCCAGCGCGATCCCCACGAAAAGGAACGCGCCGAGCAGGACCAGCAGACCGGCCGAACGCAAGGCACCGAGCCAGTGCGCCTCACGCGGCGCCGAACGCCACGCGCGCGAAGGCTGCGAGACCACGACGGAGAGCGCCCCCAGCACCCCTATGACATTCAGCACGAGGAGGGCGGCCTGCGCCGACCACAGCGACACGCACAGCGTGATGAGCAGGGGTCCCACGGTGAACATGACTTCCTGCGCCACGGCATCCATCGCATACGCCGTGTGCACCTGGTCCTCCCTGCGCAGGACCGTGGGCCACAGCGCACGCAGACCGCCCTCGAGAGGCGGCGTGAAGAACCCGGCGACGACCATCAGGACGTACGCCAGCGGAAGCGCCCCTATGCCCGTGAAGGCGAACACCGCCATGCCGAGGGCGGAGACGATCGCGGCGGGCAGTTGCACACGCGGCTGCCCGTGGAGGTCCACAAGGCGCCCGAGCACCGGCTGCCCCACGGCATTCGACACCCCGTACACGGCGGCCAGCGCACCGGCGAGGCTGTAGCTGCCGCCCTCGGCGCGCACGAAGAGCAGGACGGCGATCGCGGCCACGGCGTTCGGCAGCCGCCCCACAAGAGTGCCGGCCAGCAGCCGGGCGGCATGCCTCGTTCGGAGGATCTCCAGGTAGTGCGCGGCCATGTCACGCCCTTCTCGTAGCCTGTGGCAGCTCAAGTTGTACGTATAACGTCCTCGGTCATACGTACCATGTGCCCAGTCCGCGAGTCCAGCAGAAAGAGCAGGTCGACGGTGGCACGAGGAAGCACGCGCCCTACGAGCCGCGACGTCGCCCGAGCCGCCGGAGTCTCCCAGGCCGCCGTCTCCCTCGTACTGGGCGACAAGTGGCGCGGACGAGTCTCCGAGGCAACAGCCGCGCGCGTACGCCAGGCAGCACAGGACCTCGGCTACCGGCCGAACCTCGCCGCCCGCAACCTACGGCTCGGCCAGGCACGCACAGCCCTGCTGGTAGTACCCGCACTCACCAACGAGTTCTTCGCCGCCGTCTACGAAGGAGCCGCCCGCATCGCCGCGAAACACGGCTTCGGCGTCGTCCTGTACCCCTCACCCGAAGGGATCGGCCCCGCACCGGACCCGTTCGCCTCCGCACGAGCCGCCCTGGACGGCGTCATCGCCTCCTCCATGGCCTCCGAAGCCCTCACGGAAATCCGCGGCGACGACCTCCCTCTCGTCATGCTGGACAGCGACCCGGCCGGCAGCCTCGGCGCCGCGACCGTCAACCTCGACATCACAGACGGCATGCGCCAGATCACCGAACACCTGCTGGCACTGGGCCACCGCCGGTTCCTGCACCTGGCCGCCGACATCGACTCCTGGACCTTCCACGTACGCGCCCGGGAACTCGCCGCTCGCGTGGGACAGGCAGCCGACACCGAGGTACGCACGGCAAAGGCCCCGATCACCATCGAGGGCGCGCTGGCCGCGGCCGAGCACGCCCTGCGCGGCCCGGACCCCCGGCCCACGGCCGTGGTCTGCGACGACGACAAGCTCGCCGTCGGCGCCTACAAGGCCGCCCGCCGCCTCGGCCTGCGCATCCCCGAAGACCTTTCGGTGACCGGCTTCGACGACCTGGCCCTCGCCACAGCGATCGAACCCGAACTCACCACCGTCCGCCTCGACGCCGAACTCTTCGGCGAACGCGGCATGACAGCCCTCCTCGCGGTCCTGGAAGGCGAAACACCACCAGAAGGCAACATCCCCGTCGAACTCGTCGTACGGGGCTCCACAGCGCCACCACGCCCGTCCTGAACGCCGACGCGCCCCGGCCCCGCTGCGAGGCGGGGCCGGGGCGCGCAAGGTGATGACTGGCGGGCTTACTTCTCCTCGGACGCATCTGGCCCATCGGCATCATCAGAACCATCGGACTCGGCGGCGTCCGCCGCCCCGTCCGAACTGTCCCCCTCCAGGAGGCGGGACAGCTGGCGGCCCACAATGCGCTTGAACTTGCGCTTCTGCGGACGCGTACGGTCCAGAACCGCCACCTCAAGGCGCTCCGCGGGAATCTCCCGCTCACTGCCATCGGTATCGCGGGACAGGGCCTGAACGGCCAGCTTCAGCGCCTCGGCCAGCGTCATACCGTCCCGGTGACGCTGATCGAGATAGCTGCTGATCTGCTCGGCATTGCCACCCACCGCAACCGAGCCGTGCTCGTCCACGATCGATCCATCGTGCGGCAACCGGTAGAGCTGGTCACCGTCGGGCGTCACTCCGACCTCCGCAACCACCAACTCCACCTCATACGGCTTCTCCGCCGCACTGGAGAAGATCGTGCCGAGCGTCTGGGCGTACACATTGGCAAGACCGCGAGCGGTCACATCGTCACGGTCGTAGGTATAACCCCGCAGGTCGGCGTAGCGGACACCACCGATGCGGAGATTCTCGTACTCGTTGTACTTGCCGGCGGCCGCAAAGCCGATCCGGTCATAGATCTCGCTGAACTTGTGCAGCGCACGGGACGGGTTCTCGCCGACGAAGACAATGCCGTCGGCAAACTGCAGCACAACCAGACTGCGACCACGGGCGATGCCCTTGCGGGCATACTCCGCCCGGTCGGCCATCTGCTGCTGGGGTGAGACATAGAACGGCGTCGACACCGGCTATCCGTCCCTTTCTGTCGAAGTCACTGGATCACCTGGAAAACAGGAGCCTTGGCCTTCTAGGAGGGCCGCAGCAGTCAGAGCAACGCCGCACGCGGGCCGTCGGGCTGCTCCAGGCGCCGCTCCAGAATCGAGCGGGCGATCTCGGAGGACTCCTCGTCGGTAAGACGGCGGAACCCATCCTCGGTGATCACGGTGACGAGCGGATAGATCCGGCGGGCAACATCGGGGCCACCCGTCGCCGAGTCATCGTCGGCCGCGTCATACAAGGCCTGCACGACAAGCGTCGTCGCCTGCTCCGCGGTCAGATCCTCGCTGTACAGCTTCTTCATGGCACCACGCGCGAAGATCGAACCCGAACCCGTCGCCGCGAAACCATGCTCCTCGGAACGACCACCCGTGACGTCATACGAGAAGATGCGCCCCTTCCCGCGGTCCACGTCAAACCCCGCGAAGATCGGCACCACGGCGAGACCCTGCATGGCCATGCCGAGGTTCGACCGGATCATCGTCGACAGACGGTTCGCCTTGCCCTCCAAGGAGAGCTGCGCACCCTCGACCTTCTCGAAGTGCTCCAGCTCCAACTGGAAGAGCTTCACCATCTCAACAGCCAGACCCGCCGTACCCGCGATCCCTACCGCCGAGTACTCATCAGCCGGGAACACCTTCTCGATGTCCCGCTGCGCGATGACGTTACCCATGGTGGCCCGCCGGTCACCGGCCAGCACCACGCCACCGGGGAAGGTCGTGGCCACGATCGTGGTGCCGTGCGGCGCCTCGATCACGCCCTGGACGGGGGGCAACTGCCGGTTCCCCGGCAGGATTTCAGGCTGGTGATCGGACAGGAAGTCCATGAAGGACGACGACCCGGGCGTCAGGAAGGCAGCCGGTAGACGCCCGGTGCTACGAGTGTTGGCTTCCACGCGTTTCCTTCCACGTAGTGTCGCAGCCCGCCTTATCACGTCGGGCCGATCCTTGAACTGCCCCAGTGCAGCGTTGCAGCTGAAGCACAGTACGCCTCGGACCCTACCCGTCTCGTGGCAGTGATCCACATGAATGACCGGAGCCTTTGGATTGATCAGGCAGAGCCCGTCCGGGAGGCGATCATCTCGGCGCGCTGGGCGTCGGTCGTGCCGTACTGGCGCTTCGGGTGGACCCTCGCCCCTGGGCCGCCTTACCAGGTGTCGGACGTTCTTCCCACGTGCGTTCTGATGCCTCTGCCGACTCTCTCCGCCCAGCACTCTCTGCAGTGCGCCTGGAGCCCGTCACGAGACGCCTTGTTACGCGAAGGCGTCCCGTGACTGGACCCTCTGACAGCGAGAGCGCTTCTCCCGCCCGAGAGAATCGAACATTAACCCCTATTCCCCACCCTTTTGGACAAATGACCGAACGAAGTCCTCGGCATTCTCCTCGAGGACATCGTCGATCTCGTCCAGGACGGAGTCCACGTCGTCGCTCAGCTTCTCCTGGCGTTCCTTGAGGTCCTCTGAGGCCTGCGCGTCCTGCGCAGTTTCCTCGACCTCTTCGGTGGACCGCGTCGCCTTCTGCTGTCCGCCGCCGGTGTCCTTGGTCGCCATAACCCTCACCCCGCTCGGTTCGACGTTCTTGATCAGACCCTACAAGCAGGGTCCGACATCGGCCCCGCAGTTGCTACAACGTCCGGGCACCACCTTCATGATTCCCGGACGCCGCTGTTTTCCACCCTGCCTGTGACCTGCTGCTGGTGGGTCCGGTTGGGCTCGTTCAGCCGCCGGAGAGGACCTTGACCAGGTCTTCTGCAGTGCGGCAGCGGTCAAGGAGCTCCTTGACGTGATTACGCGTTCCGCGAAGCGGCTCGAGGGTTGGTACGCGTTGGAGTGAGTCGCGGCCGGGGAGGTCGAAGATCACCGAGTCCCAGGATGCGGCTGCGACGTCGTCGGCGTACTGCTCGAGACAGCGTCCGCGGAAGTAGGCGCGGGTGTCCTCGGGCGGCTTGGTGCGGGCCCGTTCCACGCCTGTGTCATCCAGGAGGCGCTTCATCTTGCCGCGGGCCGCCAGGCGGTTGTAGAGGCCCTTTTCGGGGCGTACATCGGCGTACTGGAGGTCGACGAGGTGGAGTCGTGCGGCGTCCCATTCGAGGTTGTCGCGGCGTCGGTAGCCTTCCATGAGTTCCCGCTTGGCGACCCAGTCGAGTTCGCCGGCGAGGCTCATGGGGTCGCTTTCGAGGCGGCCGAGGACGTCTTCCCAGCGGGTGAGTACGTCTTTGGTCTGTTCGTCGGCGTCGGCGCCGTAGCGTTCCTCGACGTATTTGCGTGCGAGTTCGAAGTACTCCATCTGGAGTTGGACTGCGGTGAGTGTCCGGCCGCTGCGGAGGGTGATCAGCCGTTGCAGTGAGGGGTCGTGAGAGACCTGGTGGAGGGTGCGTACGGGCTGGTCGACGGCCAGGTCGACGGCGATGAAGCCGTCCTCGATCATGGACAGGACGAGTGCCGTCGTGCCCAGTTTCAGGTACGTGGAGATCTCCGAGAGGTTCGCGTCGCCGATGATCACGTGTAGGCGGCGGTATTTCTCGGCGTCCGCGTGCGGCTCGTCACGCGTGTTGATGATCGGGCGCTTGAGGGTCGTCTCGAGGCCCACTTCGACTTCGAAGTAGTCGGCGCGCTGGCTGAGCTGGAAGCCGTGTTCGTGGCCGTCCTGGCCGATGCCTACGCGGCCTGCGCCGGTGATGACCTGGCGTGAGACGAAGAAGGGAGTGAGGTGGCGCACGATGTCTGAGAAGGGGGTTTCCCGCTTCATCAGGTAGTTCTCGTGGGTGCCGTAGGAGGCACCTTTGTTGTCGGTGTTGTTTTTGTAGAGGTGGATCGGCTGGGCGCCGGGGAGCTGGGCCGCGCGTTCGGCGGCTTCGGCCATGATGCGTTCGCCGGCCTTGTCCCACAGGACGGCGTCCCTGGGGTTGGTGACCTCTGGTGAGCTGTATTCGGGGTGTGCGTGGTCGACGTAGAGCCTTGCCCCGTTGGTGAGGATGACATTGGCGAGACCGATGTCCTCGTCGGTGAGCTGGCTGGCGTCGGCGGCCTCGCGGGCGAGGTCGAAGCCTCGGGCGTCCCGCAGCGGGTTCTCCTCCTCGAAGTCCCACCGAGCCCTGCGGGCCCGGTGCATCGCCGCCGCGTAGGCGTTGACGATCTGGGACGAGGTGAGCATGGCATTGGCGTTGGGGTGGCCGGGGACGGAGATCCCGTACTCCGTCTCGATGCCCATTACTCGCCGTACGGTCATGCGGCCCTCCTTGCCCGGCGGCGCCCTCGGTCGGGGGCGCCGCTCAAGTACCGCTGGCGCTCCGGTGCGTGTGCGGTGCCCGTCCCCGCACTGCGCGACTCGGCGGTATGGAAGAGCCTAGAACGCCTTTGCGCTGGTGGGGAGATCATTTGCGTCATTGCTCCGCTCCGGTTGCGCCCTGAAAAACAGTCGACTGCGGGTACCCGGTGAGGGCACCCGCAGTCGCCCTGTCTTTTACAGGTACTGACCGGTGTTCGCCACCGTGTCGATGGAGCGTCCGGTGTCTGCACCCTGCTTTCCGGTGATGAGGGTACGGATGTAGACGATCCGTTCGCCCTTCTTTCCGGAGATACGGGCCCAGTCGTCCGGGTTTGTGGTGTTGGGCAGGTCTTCGTTCTCCTTGAACTCGTCCACGCAGGCCTGGAGGAGGTGGGAGACCCTGAGGCCCTTCTGGTTGTGTTCCAGGAAGTCCTTGATGGCCATTTTCTTGGCGCGGCCGACGATGTTTTCGATCATGGCGCCGGAGTTGAAGTCCTTGAAGTAGAGAACTTCCTTGTCGCCGTTGGCGTAGGTGACCTCGAGGAAGCGGTTCTCTTCGGTCTCTGCGTACATGTGCTCGACGGCCGTCTGGATCATGCTCTGGACGGTGGTTGCCTTGCTGCCGCTGTGCTCGCCGAGGTCGTCGGCGTGCAGCGGTAGCCGCTCGGTGAGGTACTTCCCGAAGATGTCCTTCGCCGCCTCGGCGTCGGGGCGCTCGATCTTGATCTTCACGTCGAGGCGTCCGGGGCGCAGGATGGCGGGGTCGATCATGTCCTCGCGGTTGGAGGCGCCGATCACGACCACGTTCTGCAGGCCTTCCACGCCGTCGATCTCGGCGAGCAGCTGCGGGACGATGGTGTTTTCCACGTCCGAGCTGACGCCGGAGCCGCGGGTGCGGAAGAGGGATTCCATCTCGTCGAAGAAGACGATGACGGGTGTGCCCTCGCTGGCCTTTTCACGGGCGCGCTGGAAGACGAGGCGGATCTGCCGCTCGGTCTCTCCGACGTACTTGTTGAGGAGCTCGGGGCCCTTGATGTTGAGGAAGAAGCTCTTGCCGGCGGCCTGGCCGGTCACTTCGGCGACTTTCTTGGCCAGTGAGTTGGCCACGGCCTTGGCGATGAGTGTCTTACCGCATCCGGGAGGCCCGTACAGCAGCACGCCCTTGGGCGGCCGCAGTTCGTGCTCCTTGAAGAGGTCGGGGTAGAGGTACGGGAGCTCAACCGCGTCGCGGATCGCTTCGATCTGGCCGCCCAGACCGCCGATCTGGTCGTATCCGATGTCGGGGACCTCTTCGAGGACGAGTTCTTCGACCTCGCTCTTGGGTACGACCTCGTAGACGTAGCCGGATCGGGGTTCGAGCAGGAGGGCGTCGCCGGCGCGGATGGTGACGTCCAGCAGCGGCTCGGCGAGCCGTACCACCCGCTCCTCGTCGGTGTGCCCGAGTACCAGGGCGCGCTCGCCGTCCTCGAGGATTTCCTTGAGGGTGACGATGTCCCCGACTCGCTCGTACTCCATGGCCTCGACCACGTTGAGCGCTTCGTTGAGCATCACTTCCTGGCCGCGCCGGAGCTCTTCGAGCTCGACGCTGGGGCTGACGTTCACCCGGAGCTTGCGGCCCCCGGTGAAGATGTCGGCCGTGCCGTCCTCGTTCGCCATGAGGAAGACACCGAAGCCGGCCGGCGGCTGTGCGAGCCGGTCGACTTCCTCCTTGAGTGCCACGATCTGGTCGCGGGCCTCTCGGAGGGTGTTGGCGAGCCGCTCGTTCTGCGCGGACACGCCGGCCAGGTTGGTCTGCAGCTCGACGATCCGCTCTTCGAGAATTCTCGTGTGTCGCGGAGAGTCGGCGAGCTTGCGTCGCAGGACGGCGATCTCCTGCTCAAGATAGGCGATCTGCCCGGCCGGGTCCTCGGACCCTCGTCCCGGGCGGATGCCGCGGTTCATGTCGTCGTCGTGGGCTGCCACGGTCCTCACCTCCTCCAAGGGGAGCTGGACGCTTCCAGACCCTACCTGGGTGGGTGTCGATTGAAACCCCTAGATCACAAAGACGGTCGGGGTGTGTCCGATCTTCACCCTTGCGCTCTCCCTCACGCCAGGGAAATACCCACTGAACGGGATGGGAAAGCGGGCACAGGTAGGGTCTAAGTGTTCAACACCCGTCAGAGCTGGGCCGACTTGCGTTTTATTCCGGTTCGCTCGGCACAGGATCGGCAGGAGTCATGAGCGTTCAGCAAGAGGCCGGCGTCGGCGGCGAGGACCTGGAGGTGTGGATCGATCAGGACCTCTGCACCGGCGACGGCATCTGCGCCCAGTATGCACCCGAGGTCTTTGAGCTGGACATCGACGGACTGGCCTATGTGAAGGGCTCCGACGAGGAGTTGCTGCAGGCCCCGGGGGCTTCAACGCCCGTCCCCCTGACGCTTCTGCGTGATGTTGCCGACTCCGCCAAGGAGTGTCCGGGCGAGTGCATCCATGTGCGTCGGGTTTCGGACAAGACCGAGGTGTACGGTCCGGACGCGGAGTAGTTCGGCGGTCACCTCAAGTCACCTTACAATCCGGGCCGTTCCGGTATGTCTGTTTGGTCACACGCTCTGGGCGCCGGCAGGGACAGAACGGACGAATGTGCCGTTTTTCCACTGCCACTTGGCGCGTTCGTCCACGTCTGGGCAGCAGCGCGGGACGTCGGGCGAGGAGTAGCCGAGCAGCGTGGCGGTGACGGAGGCGTCACTTACGGCGAAGTCCTTGACGGTCAGGCGGTCTTTCGGATCGATGAGGGTGGCGACGATGCGGGGTTCGATGGCGTCGGCGGCTTGGGTGAGTACGTAAACGCCGTTGGGCGGGGCGCCCGCGAGCGCGTCGCAGCGGACCACGGCGACTGTTTCGGGGCGGCCGTCGCCGTCGAGATCTCCGGAGGCCTTCTTCTGCACGATGACCTTGGTGGGGCCGCACTCCACGGGGAAGTCGACGCCGGTGGGATCGGGGGGTGCGGTGGCAGCGGGGGCGGACTGTGCGCCGCGGCCGGGCTGGGCGGCGGTGGCCTCGTCTGGCTGGAGGAATGCGGAGGCTGCGACGACTCCGGCCAGGGCTGTGGCTGTCGCGACCCAGTGGATCGGGCGGGCGTGCGTGTGTGCCAGTTCCGGGACGGCGGATTGCTGCACGAGAGATGTGTCTCCTGTGAGGGCTGTGCCGGTGAGGGTGGCCAGCATGGTGCCATACGTCACAGTGAGCGGGAACGGCGGGGTCGGCAGTTCCGTCGCGGTGCCAACAGAAACTGTCGCGGTGTCAAGAGAAAAGCCCCGTGGTCGAGTTCCCGAGGGTTTTCCGGAACTCGACCACGGCGCTTGCGCGTTGTATGCGGCAAGGGGCCGCCTCAGCGGCCGGTGCCTCCGTCAGCGTTCGGGCCGGCGTAGTCCTCGCCGTATGCGCCCTTGGCGGGACGGCGGCGGCGCATGGGAGCTTCGACGCCGTCGGCGAGGCGGCGGGCGGTGAGCAGGAAGCCGGTGTGCCCGATCATGCGGTGGTCGGGTCGGACGGCGAGGCCCTCGATGTGCCAGTTGCGGATCATCGACTCCCAGGCGGTCGGCTCGTTGAAGCAGCCGATCTCGCGGATGGACTCGACGGTCCGGGCGAGCTGGGTGGTGGTCGCGACGTAGCTGCACAGGATGCCGCCGGGGACGAGTGCCTTGGAGACGGCTTCCAGGCACTCCCAGGGGGCGAGCATGTCGAGGATCACACGGTCGACGTCGGTGTCCGACAGGTTGTCCTGGAGGTCGCCGACGGTGAGCTGCCAGGCGGGGTGCGGGCCGCCGAAGTAGCGCTCCACGTTGGCTTGGGCGATCTCGGCGAAGTCGGCACGGCGCTCGTAGCTGTGCAGCATTCCGTGGTCGCCGATGGCGCGCAGCAGGAAGCTGCTGAGCGAGCCGGAGCCGACGCCTGCCTCCACGACGCGGGCGCCGGGGAAGATGTCGGCGAAGGACAGGATCTGCCCCGCGTCCTTGGGGTAGACCACGGCGGCGCCGCGGGGCATGGACAGGACGTAGTCGGGGAGCAGGGGGCGCAGCGCGAGGTAGGCGACGTTCCCCGTGGTGCGGACAACGCTGCCCTCGGGGGCGCCGATCAGCTCGTCGTGCGGGAAGGACCCCTTGTGGGTGTGGAAGTTCTTCCCGGCTTCGAGCGTGAACGTGTAGTGGCGTCCCTTGGGGTCAGTGAGCTGGACCTGGTCCCCGACCTTGAAGGGCCCGCGTCGGCGGGCGGCACCGGTCGGTTCGGACATGTGACCAGCCTACCGGCCTGGGCGCAGGCCGCAGACCACGCGCGCTTGCGCGTGAGTTCAGCTGGGCCTGGCCATGGCCTTCACGAAGGCGCGCTCGACGTCGGCCGCGGACAGGACACCGTAGATCTCGCCGGACTCCTCCACCACCAGGTACTCGGTGGCGGGGGTGGCCCGCAGGACGTCGAGGAGTTCTTCGCCCGCGAGCTCGGCGGAGATCCGCATGCCGTCGGTGAGTTCCTGGGCGAGGCCGCTGACCGCCACCCAGGGGCGGCGGTGCTCGGGTACGCCGACGATGGCGGCCTCGCGGACGAGGGAGAGGGGCTCGCCGTGGGCGTCGACCACGACCAGGGCGCGGGCGCCGGCGTTGTTGGCGCGGCGCAGCGCTTCGGAGAGCGGGGTGTCGGTCTCCACGGGGACGGCGCGGCGGGTGAGGGAGCGGGCGCGCAGCTCCGGGAGGTGTTCCCTGAGGCGGGCCATGCGGAGGCTGTTTCCGGCGCCGGTCCAGATGATCGCGGCGAGGATCGCGGCGAGCAGGGCGTCCATGACGGTGTCCATGCCGCCGATGTCCTCGGCTTCGGCGCCGAGCGCGCCGGACTGGGTGAGCAGGGGCAGTCCGATCAGTACGGAGATCGCGAGGGCGCGGCCGACCCAGGCGGCGGCGATGGTGCCGCTCATCGGCTTGCCGGTGATCTTCCAGACGACGGCGCGGAGCATACGGCCGCCGTCGAGGGGCAGGCCGGGGAGCAGGTTGAACGCGGCGACGATCAGGTTGGAGATCATCAGGCCGGCCAGCAGTACGCCGGGCACGGTGCCCGGCTCGACGGTCAGCAGGGCGAGGTAGAAGAGGCCGGCGAGGACGAGGGAGAGCAAGGGGCCGACGAAGGCGAGGATGAACTCGCGGCCCGGAGTCTCGGACTCCTTCTCGATCTCGGAGACGCCGCCGAAGAACTGCAGCTGGATGCGGCGCACCGGCAGTTTGAAGCGCAGGGCGGCGACCGTGTGGGCCAGTTCGTGGACGAGTACGGAGGCGTAGAAGGCGACCGCGAAGAAGAGTGACACGAGGTAGCGGGCCCCGCCGAGTTCGGGCAGTACGCGCTCGAGCTGGCCGCCGAAGACCCAGGTGATGAGTGCCGCGACGAGGAACCAGCTGGGCGCGACGTACACGGGCACCCCGAACGGGCGGCCCATGAGCAGCCCGCCACCGGGTCCCCTGCCGCGTGGTGGGGGCTGGGGTCCGGAGCCGCCGCTTCCCGCAGGGGGCCGCGTGTCCGGGCCGCCGCCGTCGGGGCCGGAACCGTCCGTGCCCTCGCCATCTCGGCGGGCCAGCGCCGACTCCGTCGAGCCGTCCCGCTCTCCGGCCGGGGTGTCGGCGGCCGAGGGGCCTGCGGCGTCCCCTGTCCCGCCGGAGCGGCGGGTGGATGAGGGCCGCTTGTCCCAAGCCACCGTGTCCGTCGGGCCGTTGGGGGCGGTGGTGTCGGTGGGGTCCGGGCGGCTGTCGTCGTTGGCCGAGGCCCCATCGGGGCGCGGGTGTGCGGTGGTGGCGTCCGGCACCGCGGGGTGCTCGGTCGCTTCGTCCGTTCCGGATCGCGGCTGCCCGCTCCCGCCGCTCTCGTCCACGATGTCCTCTCGTCCGACGCGTCTCCCGCTCACGATCATGCAGGGCGAGAGGTTCTGCCGTCGATGGTATGCGGCCGTCGCGGTGCGTTTCGCCCCGGCACCCCCACTGTTTCCCGGCCGTTGTGCACATCCTGCAGGTCACTGTGTGTGGCGTTGTCAGTGGCGGGCCGTAAGGTCTGTCGTCATGGAAACCAGTACCGACGACGGTGTCGCGCGACCGGACAGCGGCACGGGCTCCGGCACCTCGTCCAAGGCCGCTGCGGCCGTGCCCCCGGCCTCGTTGTCGCCCTCGCGTGCGGGTGACTTCATGCAGTGTCCGCTGCTGTACCGGTTCCGGGTGATCGACAAGCTGCCCGAGAAGCCGAGCGAGGCGGCTACGCGCGGCACGCTGGTGCACTCGGTCCTGGAGCGGCTCTTCGACGCCCCGGCAACCGAGCGCACGGTGCCGCGCGCGAAGTCGCTGATCCCAGGTCAGTGGGACCGGCTGCGTACGGCGAAGCCGGAGCTGGCAGAGCTGTTCACCGACGCCGACGAGCAGGCGGCGGGCGAGCGGCTGGCGCGCTGGCTGGCCGAGGCCGAGCAGCTTGTCGAACGCTGGTTCACGCTGGAGGACCCGACCCGCCTCGAACCCGCCGAGCGCGAGCTGTTCGTGGAGGCCCAGCTCGAGTCGGGCCTGAAGTTGCGCGGCATCATCGACCGGGTCGATGTGGCGCCGACGGGCGAGGTGCGGATCGTCGACTACAAGACGGGCAAGGCGCCAAGACCGGAGTACGCCGAGGGCGCGTTGTTCCAGATGAAGTTCTACGCCCTGGTGGTCTGGCGGCTGAAGAAGGTCGTCCCGCGCCGCCTCCAGCTCGTCTATCTCGGCAGCGGTGACGTCATGACGTACGACCCGGTGGTCGCCGACCTGGAGCGGGTCGAGCGCAAGCTGCACGCGCTGTGGGACGCGATCCGGCTGGCCACCGAGACCGGCGACTGGCGACCGCGTCCCACCAAACTGTGCGGCTGGTGCGACCACCAGGCGGTATGCCCGGAATTCGGCGGCACTCCCCCGCCGTATCCGCTCCCCGTCAGGGCACCAGACCCGGACTCGACCGGAGGTCCGAGGGGCGCCGCCCGCGAGACGCAGCCGCTCCCCCTCAGGGCACCAGACCCGGACTCGACCGGAGGTCCGAGCGGCGCCGCCCGCGAGACGCAGGCGCTGCCGGTCAGGGCGCCCGACCCGGGCGGAGCCCAACAGGGCAGAATGGGGCCGGACTAGCGAAGGAGACTTACGTGGCCATCCGTGTCCTACTGGTCGACGACCAGCCGCTGCTGCGAACCGGCTTCCGGATGATCCTGGAGGCGGAGCAGGACATCGCGGTCGTCGGCGAGGCCGGAGACGGGCTCCAGGCACTCGACCAGGTACGTGCCCTGCAGCCCGATGTGGTTCTGATGGACATCCGTATGCCGCGGATGGACGGTGTCGAGGCGACCCGGCAGATCACCGGCCCCGGCCGGGACGGACCCGCGAAGGTCCTGGTGCTGACCACCTTCGACCTCGACGAGTACGTGGTGGAAGCACTGCGTGCGGGCGCCAGCGGCTTCCTGCTCAAGGACGCTCCGGCCAACGAGCTGGTGCAGGCGATCCGCGTGGTCGCCGCGGGCGAGGCGATGCTCGCGCCGAGCATCACACGGCGGCTGCTCGACAAGTACGCGGGGCATCTGCCCTCGGGCGACGAGCCGGTGCCGGACACCCTGCACACGCTGACCGAGCGGGAGGTCGAGGTGCTGAAGCTGGTGGCCCGCGGCCTGTCGAACGCGGAGATCGCCGCGGACCTCTTCGTCAGCGAGACCACGGTCAAGACACACGTGGGCCACGTCCTCACCAAGCTGGGCCTGCGTGACCGCGTACAGGCGGCGGTGTACGCGTACGAGAGCGGACTGGTGCGCCCCGGCGCGCAGTGACCGACCGCGCACCCGTATACGGCGATGGCCGCCCTCTTTTCCGAAGAACAGGGGCGGCCATCGCCGTATACGCACAACCGTCAGACCGTCAGTCCTTGCTGATCTCCCAGAAACGGAACACGGTCGACGCGTCGAGGCAGTACTCCAGGCCGTACACGTTGTCGCGGACGACCGCGTACTGCTTGGCCTGCCAGATCGGGAGGACCGGGACTTCCTCGGCGACGATGTCCTGGAGCTGCCCGTACTGCTGCTCGGTCGAGGAGCGGTCGCTCAGGGCGGCGGTCTCGGGGATGAGCTGCCCGGTGACCGTGGAGTTCGTGTAGCCGTTGCCGAGCACGTTGCCCTCGCCGAAGAACGGGGCCGTGAAGTTGTCGGGGTCGGGGTAGTCCGGCACCCAGCCCTTCACGTACACGCCGTACTTGCCGGCCTCGATGTCCTTCTCGTACTGGTCGTAGGCGACCGACTTCACGCTCGCGTCGAACAGGCCGCTGGCGTTGAGCTGTTCGGCGATCGCCTCGAACTCCTGGTCCGTGGACGGGCCGTAGCGGGTCGGTGTCGACCAGAGGGTCAGCTTCACTTTCTCGGTGATGCCGTCGGCGCGCAGCTCGTCCTCGGCCTTGGTGCGCGAGGGGCGGGCGCCGTAGGTGTCGAAGAAGGCCGTGTTGTGGCCGGTGACACCGGCCGGGATGATCGAGTACAGCGGTGTCGCCGTGGAGTCGTAGACCTCCTCGACGAGAGCCTCGCGGTCCAGGAGGTGGGCGATCGCCTTGCGGACGCTCAGCTGGCCCGCGACCGGGTCCTGGGTGTTGAAGACCAGGTGCTGCACCTCGGCGCTGGAGCCCTCGATGACGTCGATGCCCCGGCTGGTGGCCGTGTCGTTCTCGATGTCCGCGACGTCCTGGGCGGCGAGACCGCGGTAGGCGACGTCGACCTTGGTGTCGGTGAGGGCCTTGCGCAGGCGTGAGCGGTCGCCATGGAAGAACTTGAGGGTCACGCCGGAGTTCCGCACGTCGGCGTTGCCTTCGTAGTTCTCGTTGACCGAGAACACGGCCTCGTCCTCGCTGAAGGAGTCGAGTTGGTACGGGCCCGAGCCGATGGCCTCGCCGTCCTCGCGCAGCCCGTCCGCGTCGTACTCCTGGTGGTTCACGATCGAGCCGGCGCCGGAGGCGATCTTGCTGGGGAAGGTGGCGTCGGAGACCTTCAGCTGGAAGACGACCGTTTTCTCGTCCGGCGTCTCGACCTTGTCGAGCATGGGGAACATGATCGCGGGGCCGTCGGCGTCGTTGATCTTCATCATGCGGTCGAAGGAGAACTTGACGTCCTCGGAGGTGAGTTCGTCACCGTTGCTGAACTTCAGACCGTCGCGCAGGGTGCACTCGTAGACCCTGGTGTCCCCGTCCGTGAAGGAGCACGACTTCGCGGCTTCCGGCTCCGGTTCCGTGCCGCCCTTGGGGAAGCTCAGCAGGGACTGGAAGACGTTGTTGAACAACAGCCAGGAACCCGGGTCGTAGCCCGAGGCGGGGTCGGTGGCCAGGACGTCGTCGGTCATCCCGATGACGACGGACGAGCCGGTGCCGCCGGAGTCACCCGACTGGGAGCCGCAGCCGGTCAGCAGAGTGCCGGCCAGCGCTGTCGCTATGGACAGAACCGGCCATGTGGTGCGCATTTTCACGTACGTGTGCCTTGTCGTCGGTCTGAGAAATCCCAGGTTTGCGGAATCGGGAGAAGTCCGGTCAGCCGCTTTCGCCGTGCGGGGTGGGCTGCTGACGGCGCGGTGGGTCAGCTGCCGGCGCCGCGGCCCAGCTCCCAAAGCTGGAGCGATGCGGTGGAGTTGAGGGTCCGTTCGGCGCCGGTGACATCGTCCCGGGCGGCGATGTACTGCTTGCCCTGCCACAGCGGGAGCACGGGGACGTCCTCGGCGACGAGGGTCTGGATCTCCTCGATGCTCCGCGACGCGGTGAGCCGGTCGGCCTGCCGACGGGACTCCGGGATCAGGGTGTTACGGATCTCGGGGTTCGCGTAGGGCGAGCCGATGGTGTTGTTCTTGTCGAGGAACGGCGCGAGGTAGTTGTCGGCGTCGGGGAAGTCCGGGAACCAGCCCATGCCGTAGACCTCGTACTTCCCCTTCCGCTCGTTCGGCTGGTACGTCGCCCACTTCTCGCCCTTGATGTCGACCTCGAACAGTCCGCTGTCGTTCAGCTGCTTCTTCAGCAGCTCGAACTCCTCTTTGGTGGCGGGCCCGTAGTGGTCGTCCGTGTAGTGCAGGGTCAGTTTCACCGGCGTGGTGACGTTCGCCTCGGACAGCAGGGCCTTTGCCTTGGCGGTGTCGGGCTCGCCGTACTTGTTGAAGAACGAGTTGGCATGGCCGGTGACGGTGGTCGGCACCATGGAGTACAGCGGTTCGGCGCCGGTGCCGTACACATCGGAGACGAGTTCACCGCGGTTGATGACCTGCGCCATCGCCTGGCGGACGACCTTGGACTTCACCGACGGGTCGTTGGTGTTGAAGCCCAGGTAGTGGATTTCCAGGCCGGGTTGCTCGATCAGGTCGATGCTCGTGGACTTGGCGTTCTGGAGCTTTCTGATCTGCGCGGGCGTCATGGTGCGGGTCATCACGCTGATGTCGCCCTTGTCGAGCGCGGTACCCATGGCGTCGGCGCCGGCGAAGGAGCGCAGCTCGACCTTTTCGTTCTTCACCTTCAACTGCCCCTGGTAGCCGGGGTTCTTGGTGAAGACGGCGTTCACGAGTTCGTCATTCTTGACCTCGGCCTTGAGGGTGTACGGGCCGGAGCCGTCCACGGCGAAGCCGTCGCGCAGCTTGTTCTTGTCGTAGGCGTCGGGGTTGACGATGCCCGCGACCGGCGTCGACAGCTTGAACGGGAATGTGGCGTCGGAGGTCTTGAGGTGGAAGATCACCTCACGGTCGCCCTTGGTCTCGATGGTGTCGATGTTCGAGAGCAGGGCGAAGACTCCGCTGTCGGCCTGGATCCGCAGCGCGCGTTCGATGGAGAACTTCACATCGTCCGCGGTGATGGGCTCGCCGTTCGCGAACTTGAGGCCTTCGCGCAGGGTGCACGCGTACCGCTCGTTGCCGGAGTCGCTGAAGCCACAGCGCTGGGCGGCCTCGGGCTGGGGGTCGCCGCCGCCGTCGGGCAGGGTCATCAGCGTCTGGAGGGTCTGCCTCAGCACGTTCCAGGTGCTGACGTCGTACGCGTAGGCCGGGTCCAGTGGCGCGGGGGCATCCTTCGAGGCGGCGAACCGGTCGGTGGTGCCCACGACGATGGCGTCGTCGCTGCCGCCCCCGTTGCCGGACCCGCCACATGCGGTGAGGACCGGGGCGAGCAGGCCGATCATGGCCGGCAGCACCAAGGTCTTACGGTTCATGCTCGACGTTCTCCAGAGCTTTCGATCCGTGAACCGGCAGGCCGGGGTGTTGCAGGCGGGTCACGGGTGTTACGGCGATGTTCTCGCCATGAGATTAGTCCGCACCAGCAGGACATCTCGCCGTTACCGGAGTTGACTTCCCATCACGCTGCGAAACCGGCCGTGGACGCACCGAAAACCCGACACCGGAAGATTCGCGCACGGCTCCATCAAACGGGACACAAGGTCACGTCCTGTACTGCCGGTAAGAGGCTTACGGCATATCGCGGACCCTATGTCGACCGTGCTAGGGGTGGTGAACATCACAGGATCAACTGGGTTGAGTGGCATAGCTATTCAGCCATTCGGCGAATATTGAATTACCCAGATGGCCTGCACACGTAGTCGATTGCGGTTTTATCTCGCATTCAACTTTTCACGCAGGGTGGGCGGTCGGCACGTTCCCGTTCACAAGCAGTCCGCAAGCAGTGCTCAGAACGTCAGCAGACCGCGCAGGAAGGACAGGTCGACTTCTTCCAGCGAGGGCACGACGGTGCGCCGGGCGGCCGGGGTGATCGGTGCCACGGAGGGTACGGCCACCACATGGCAGCCCGCGGCCTCGGCGGACGCGATCCCCGTCGCGGTGTCCTCGATGACCACGCACCTGGCCGGGTCCGCGCCGAGGCCGCCTGCCGCGAGCAGATACGGGTCGGGGTGCGGCTTGGTGCGCTCGACCTCGTCCCCCGCGACGGTCAGCCCGAAGTTTCCCGGGCCGAGCGAAGTCAGTACGCGGTCGATGATGCGGCGGTGCGAGGCGGAGACCAGAGCCGTGGGGATTTCATGTGCGGCCAGTTCGGCGAGCAGCCTCGCGGCGCCCGGCATCAGCGGCAGGGAGCGGCCGATACGGTCCTCGAACCCGTCGTTCAGCAGCACCGTGAGCTCGGCGAGGGTGACGTCGGCTCCGGTGGCCTCGATGAGGAAACCCGCGCTGCGGGTCATGGGACCGCCGACCACGACATGACGCCAGGAGTCGTCGAGCCGGTGGCCGAGGCGCGCGAACACCTCGACCTCGGCGTCCCACCAGAAGCCCTCGGTGTCCACCAGGGTTCCGTCCATGTCGAGGAGCACGGCCTGCAAGGCGGAGCCTTCGGCCGTACGGGTACCGAGTGCGGGAACCGTACTGGTCATCCGGGCACACCTCCGAGAGGGACGAGAAGGCCGGCTCCTGGTGAGGAACCGGCCTGCGCTGGACCGACCAGTGTACGACTCTCGCAGCGGAAACGCTGCGTTTAACGGAGGTGTGCGAGGGCACACTGTAGGCCCGCCGTGGGGCCATCTCAGGGTGCCCTCGCAGCCGGTGCGTGTGCCCTCGCGAGCTCGCCTCAGTCTCAGCTCATCGAGCGTTGAAGTACTTCGCCTCGGGGTGGTGAATGACGATCGCGTCCGTGGACTGCTCCGGGTGGAGCTGGAACTCCTCGGACAGCTGGACGCCGATCCGCTCCGGCTCCAGCAGTTCGGCGATCTTGGCGCGGTCCTCCAGGTCCGGGCAGGCGCCGTAGCCGAGCGAGAAGCGGGCGCCGCGGTACTTCAGCGCGAACATGTCCTCGATGTCGGCCGGGTCCTCACCGGCGAAGCCGAGTTCGGAACGCACGCGCGCGTGCCAGTACTCCGCCAGGGCCTCGGCCAACTGCACGGACAGGCCGTGCAGTTCGAGGTAGTCGCGGTAGGCGTCGGAGGCGAACAGCTTCGCCGTCTCCTCGCCGATCCGGGAACCGACGGTGACGACCTGGAGGCCGACCACGTCCGTCTCGCCGGACTCCTCGGGGCGGAAGAAGTCGGCCAGGCACAACCGGCGGCCACGGCGCTGACGCGGGAACGTGAAGCGTGTGCGCTCGTTGCCCGCCTCGTCCAGCAGGATCAGGTCGTCGTCCTTGGACACGCACGGGAAGTAGCCGTAGACCACGGCCGCTTCCAGCAGGTTCCCGGTCTGCAGCTGGTCCAGCAGTCCCCGCAGCCGCGGCCGGCCCTCGGTCTCCACCAGCTCCTCGTACGTCGGCCCGTCGCCCGTACGCGCCTGCTTGAGGCCCCACTGGCCCTTGAACAGCGCGCCCTCGTCCAGCCAGGACGCGTACTCCTTGAGCTGGATGCCCTTGATGACGCGGGTTCCCCAGAACGGCGGCTCCGGGATGGGGTTGTCGATGGCCACGTCGGAGCGGACCGCGCCCTCCTCGGGGCGTTCCTCGACGACGGTCTGGGCGGTGGCCCTGACCCGACGCTGCTTCAGCTCGGGCAGGGACGCTCCCGGCACACCCCGCTTGACGCCGATCAGCGCGTCCATCAGCCGCAGGCCCTCGAACGCGTCGCGGGCGTAGCGGACTTCGCCCTCGTAGATCTCGTGCAGGTCCTGTTCGACGTACGCCCGGGTCAGGGCCGCCCCGCCGAGGATCACCGGGTAGTCGGCGGCCATCTTGCGCTGGTTGAGCTCCTGCAGGTTCTCCTTCATGATCACCGTGGACTTGACCAGGAGGCCGGACATGCCGATGACATCGGCCTTGTGCTCCTCGGCGGCCTCCAGGATCGCGGAGACGGGCTGCTTGATGCCCAGGTTGACCACGTTGTAGCCGTTGTTGGACAGGATGATGTCGACCAGGTTCTTGCCGATGTCGTGCACGTCGCCGCGCACGGTGGCGAGCACGATGGTGCCCTTGCCGGCCTCGTCGCCCTCGACCTTCTCCATGTGCGGTTCGAGGTAGGCGACCGCGGTCTTCATCGCCTCGGCGGACTGGAGCACGAACGGCAGCTGCATCTGGCCGGAGCCGAACAGCTCGCCGACCACCTTCATGCCGTCAAGGAGCGTCTCGTTGACGATGTCGAGGGCCGGGCGCTCCTGGAGTGCATCATCCAGGTCCTGTTCGAGGCCGTTCTTCTCGCCGTCGATGATGCGGCGCTTGAGGCGCTCGTCCAGCGGCAGTGCGGCCAGTTCCTCGGCACGGCCCGCCTTCAGGGACTTGGTGGTGGCGCCCTCGAACAGGGCCATGAGCTTCTGGAGCGGGTCGTATCCCTCGGCGCGGCGGTCGTAGATCAGGTCGAGGGCCGTCTGGACCTCTTCCTCGGTGAAGCGGGCGATCGGGAGGATCTTCGACGCATGGACGATCGCCGAGTCCAGGCCCGCCTTGACGCACTCGTCCAGGAAGACCGAGTTGAGCAGGACGCGGGCGGCCGGGTTCAGGCCGAAGGAGATGTTCGACAGGCCCAGCGTGGTCTGCACATCCGGGTGGCGGCGCTTGAGTTCGCGGATCGCCTCGATGGTGGCGATGCCGTCCTTGCGGGACTCCTCCTGGCCGGTGCAGATGGTGAAGGTCAGGGTGTCGATGAGGATGTCCGACTCGTGGATGCCCCAGTTGCCGGTCAGGTCGGCGATCAGCCGCTCGGCGATCGCGACCTTGTGCTCCGGCGTACGGGCCTGCCCCTCCTCGTCGATGGTCAGCGCGATCAGCGCGGCACCGTGCTCCTGCGCGAGCTTGGTGACCTTCGCGAACCGGGACTCGGGGCCGTCGCCGTCCTCGTAGTTGACCGAGTTGATGACCGCCCGGCCGCCCAGCTTCTCCAGGCCGGCCTTGATGACGTCGACCTCGGTGGAGTCCAGCACGATCGGCAGCGTGGAGGCGGTGGCGAAGCGGCCGGCCAGTTCCTCCATGTCGGCGACGCCGTCGCGGCCCACGTAGTCCACGCACAGGTCCAGCATGTGGGCGCCCTCGCGGATCTGCTCGCGGGCCATCTCCACGCAGTCGTCCCAGCGGCCCTCCAGCATGGCCTCGCGGAACTTCTTCGAGCCGTTGGCGTTGGTGCGCTCACCGATCGCCATGTATGCGGTGTCCTGACGGAACGGCACGGTCTGGTAGAGGGAGGCGGCACCGGGCTCGGGCTGCGGGTCGCGCTCGGCCGAGGCCAGATCCCGTACACGCTCGACGACTTGGCGCAGGTGCTCGGGCGTCGAGCCGCAGCAGCCGCCGACCAGTGAGAGGCCGTAATCGCGTACGAAGTTCTCCTGGGCGTCGGCCATCTCGGGCGCCGTCAGCGGGAAGTACGCGCCGTCCTTCGTGAGGATGGGCAGCCCGGCGTTCGGCATGCACATCAGCGGCGTACGCGAGTGGCGGGCCAGATAGCGCAGGTGCTCACTCATCTCGGCCGGGCCGGTCGAGCAGTTCAGGCCGATCAGGTCGATGCCGAGCGGCTCCAGGGCGGTCAGCGCCGCACCGATCTCCGAACCGAGCAGCATGACGCCGGTGGTCTCGAAGGCGAGCGAGCAGATCAGCGGCACGTTCACGCCCACGGCATCCATCGCGCGGCGCGCACCGATCAGACTTGACTTGGTCTGCAGCAGATCCTGCGTGGTCTCCACGATCAGGGCGTCCGCGCCACCGGCGAGCAGGCCCTCGGCGTTCTGCTGGTAGCCGTCACGCAGTACGTCGTACGCGATGTGGCCGAGCGACGGCAGCTTGGTGCCCGGGCCGATCGAGCCGAGGACCCAGCGCTGGCGACCGTCCTTGGCGCCGAACTCGTCGGCGACCTCGCGGGCGATCCGGGCGCCCGCCTCGGACAGCTCGAAGATCCGGTCGGCGATCTCGTACTCGCCGGCAGCTGAGTGGTTCGAACCGAAGGTGTTCGTCTCGACGCAGTCGACGCCGACGGAGAAGTACTCCTCGTGGACGGAGCGGACGATGTCGGGGCGCGTGACGTTCAGAATCTCGTTACAGCCCTCGAGGTTCTCGAAATCCTCGAGCGTCGGGTCCTGGGCCTGCAGCATCGTGCCCATGGCGCCGTCGGCCACCACCACACGGGTGGCGAGCGCCTCACGTAGGGCGGCGATGCGGGTCCGGCTGTCGGAGGAAGGGGTTGGCGACGAGGCCATGAAAGGGCTCCCTGTTGTGCGACGGCTGTCGGCTATGCGGCTCCCGGCGGAGGACGCACCCAGCCAGGGTAGCCGGGAGCGGGTTCGGAGGGTCAGGGGAGTCCACGGGACGGACGGGCGTTGCGGGCGCGGTCCCGGTGAGGTTCCGTCCGGGACCTATGACCACAACTGACGGCCACCCATTAGCGGGAGGTCGGCAACGACCGATAGTGTTCAGCATTGTCGAACGGCGGCACCGGAGCCCGCATGTCGACGGTCGAAGGGGACGGAGGCAGGACTGCGATGGCACGGAACATCCAGTCGCTCGAACGGGCGGCCGCGATGCTGCGGCTCCTCGCGGGCGGTGAGCGACGGCTCGGCCTGTCGGACATCGCCTCCTCGCTCGGTCTCGCCAAGGGCACCGCCCACGGCATACTCCGCACGCTCCAGCAGGAGGGCTTCGTCGAGCAGGACGCCGCCTCCGGGCGCTATCAGCTGGGCGCGGAACTGCTGCGGCTCGGCACCACGTATCTGGACGTCCACGAGCTGCGGGCGCGTGCCCTCGTCTGGACCGACGATCTGGCCCGCTCCAGCGGCGAGAGCGTCTACCTGGGGGTCCTGCACCAGCACGGAGTGCTGATCGTGCACCACGTCTTCAGGCCCGACGACAGCCGTCAGGTCCTGGAGGTCGGTGCCATGCAGCCGCTGCACTCCACGGCCCTGGGCAAGGTGCTGTCGGCGTACGACCCGGTGGCGCACACCGAGGTCCTGGAGGCCGAGCGCAAGGAGTTCACGGCGCGGACCGTATGCGAGTTGGACGCCCTGGAGGAGGTCCTGGACCTCACGCGCGCGCGTGGCTTCGCGGCCGACGTGGAGGAGACCTGGGAAGGCATAGCGTCCGTCGCCGCACCCATCCACGACCGGCGGCGGATGCCGGTCGGTGCGGTGGGCGTCACCGGGGCCGTGGAGCGGTTCTGCTCGAACGGGGAGCTGCGTCCCGAGCTGATCGCGGCGGTACGGGACTGCGCCCGCGCCGTGTCGCGGGACCTGGGCGCCGGGCGGTTCTGAGCGTCCGCAGAAGACCAGCAGGGCAGAGGGCCGGGGCATCGACGGTGGATTCGTCGATGCCCCGGCCCTCTGTCGATCAGTAACGATCACGGGGTCTGCGAGAGATTCGGCAACAGGGCTCTTGACGTGCCGCCGAGCCTGGGGCAAGACTCGCGTCCATCGGTCGGCATTGTCGAACACCTACCGGCAATACGCGCTAGAGTGTGGCAACGCCAAGGGCCGGCATCGCTCTCATCCTTGAGGGCACGGACCACCGGAGGGACCCGGGGTTCGGCTTTCCCCCTGGACGAAGGACAAAGGAGTCGCGGGTGTCCAGCTCCGACATCTTCATCGGCGAGACCATCGGTACCGCCATACTCATCCTCCTCGGCGGCGGGGTCTGCGCCGCCGTCACACTGAAGGCCTCCAAGGCGCGTAACGCCGGATGGCTCGCCATCGCCTTCGGGTGGGGCTTCGCGGTACTCACCGCCGTCTACACCTCGGCACCCCTCTCCGGTGCCCACCTGAACCCCGCCGTCACGCTCGGCATCGCCATCAAGGATGGCGAATGGGGCGACGTCCCCACCTACTGGGCGGGACAGCTCCTAGGCGCCATGATCGGCGCGGCGCTGGTCTGGGTCGCGTACTACGGACAGTTCCACGCCCACCTCACCGACCGCGAGATCGTGGGCGGCCCGGGCGCGCAGGACACCAAGTCCGTCGAGGCGCGGGAGGCGGCGGCCGGCCCCGTGCTCGGCATCTTCTCCACCGGTCCCGAGATCCGGATCGCCGCGCAGAACCTCGCCACGGAGATCATCGGCACGGTCGTGCTGGTGCTCGCGGTCCTCACCCAGGGCCTTAACGACAGCGGCAAGGGCCTCGGCACCCTCGGCGCGCTGATCACCGCGCTCGTGGTCGTCGGCATCGGCCTGTCGCTGGGCGGTCCGACCGGGTATGCCATCAACCCGGCCCGCGACCTCGGCCCGCGTATCGTGCACGCCCTGCTGCCGCTGCCCAACAAGGGCGGTTCCGACTGGGGCTACGCCTGGATCCCGGTCGCCGGTCCGCTGATCGGCGGAGCTGTCGCCGCAGGTATCTACAACGTCGCTTTTGCTTAGAGCCGTGCGGCCTCGGGGGCCGTACGTTCACTTGTAGCCGCGAGCGAGCCGTAAACCAGCGCAGTAAGCCAGCCCCTCAGACCGCCTCTTTGACCACGGAATTTCAGGAGCACACCGTGACCGACGCTCACACCGCAGGTCCCTTCATCGCCGCCATCGACCAGGGCACCACCTCCAGCCGCTGCATCGTCTTCGACCGGGACGGCCGGATCGTCTCCGTCGACCAGAAGGAGCACGAGCAGATCTTCCCCAAGCCGGGCTGGGTCGAGCACAACGCCGCCGAGATCTGGACCAACGTCCAGGAGGTCGTGGCCAGTGCCATCGAGAAGGCCGGCATCACCCGCGACGACATCAAGGCCATCGGCATCACCAACCAGCGCGAGACCACGCTGCTGTGGGACAAGAACACCGGTGAGCCCGTCCACAACGCCATCGTCTGGCAGGACACCCGTACCGACGCCCTCTGCAGGGAGCTCGGCCGCAATGTCGGCCAGGACCGTTTCCGCCGCGAGACGGGCCTGCCGCTCGCCTCGTACTTCGCAGGTCCGAAGGCCCGCTGGCTGCTCGACAACGTCGAGGGCCTGCGGGAGCGCGCCGAGGCCGGCGACATCCTCTTCGGCACGATGGACTCCTGGGTCATCTGGAACCTCACCGGCGGTGTCGACGGCGGACACCACGTCACCGACGTCACCAACGCCTCCCGCACCCTCCTCATGAACCTGCACACGATGCAGTGGGACGACAAGATCTGCGAATCCATCGGCGTTCCGATGCAGATGCTGCCCGAGATCCGCTCCTCCGCCGAGGTGTACGGCGAGATCACCGGCGGCAAGCTGGGCGACCTGCTCGGCGGCATCCCGGTCGCCTCCGCGCTCGGCGACCAGCAGGCGGCCCTGTTCGGCCAGACCTGCTTCTCCGAGGGCGAGGCCAAGTCCACGTACGGCACCGGCACCTTCATGCTGATGAACACCGGTGACAAGATCATCAACTCCTACTCGGGCCTGCTCACCACGGTCGGCTACCGGATCGGCGACCAGGCGCCGGTCTACGCCCTGGAGGGCTCCATCGCCGTCACCGGCGCGCTGGTGCAGTGGATGCGCGATCAGATGGGCCTGATCAGCACGGCCGCAGAGATCGAGACCCTGGCCTCGTCGGTGGAGGACAACGGCGGCGCCTACTTCGTCCCCGCGTTCTCCGGCCTCTTCGCCCCGTACTGGCGCCCCGACGCCCGCGGTGTGATCGCCGGCCTGACCCGGTACGTCACCAAGGCGCACATCGCCCGTGCCGTGCTGGAGGCCACCGCCTGGCAGACCCGTGAGATCAGCGACGCCATGACCAAGGACTCCGGCGTCGAACTCGCCGCCCTCAAGGTCGACGGCGGCATGACCTCCAACAACCTGCTGATGCAGACCCTCTCGGACTTCCTGGACGCCCCCGTGGTGCGCCCGATGGTTGCCGAGACCACCTGCCTCGGCGCCGCCTACGCCGCCGGTCTCGCCGTCGGCTTCTGGAACAGCACCGACGACCTGCGCGCCAACTGGCGCCGGGCCGCCGAGTGGACCCCCAACATGGCCGCGGAGATCCGCGACCGCGAGTACAAGAGCTGGCTCAAGGCCGTGGAGCGGACCATGGGCTGGCTCGAGGACGAGAGCTGACGAGCGCCTGCGAGAGCTGACGAGCGCTCCGAGAAGCTCTGACAAGGAGTAAGAATCCGCATGACCAGTCAGTCCACCCTGCAGTCCGTACCTGCCCTCGGTACGCGCCCGGCCTCCGGCTCTGCTGTCTTGCATTCAAAAGCAGTGAGCCGCGCCGAGACCCGGGAGCGGCTCTCCAAGGCGACGTACGACCTTCTCGTCATCGGCGGCGGCATCCTGGGCATCTCCACCGCCTGGCATGCCGCGCAGTCCGGGCTGCGGGTGGCGCTGGTCGACGCCGGCGACTTCGCCGGTGCCACCTCCTCCGCGTCCTCCAAGCTGCTCCACGGCGGTCTGCGCTATCTGCAGACCGGCGCGGTGAAGCTGGTCGCGGAGAACCACTTCGAGCGCCGTGCGGTCTCCCGCCAGGTGGCCCCCCACCTGGCGAACCCGCTCACGTTCTACCTCCCCGTGTACAAGGGCGGGCCGCACGGCGCGGCGAAGCTCGGAGCGGGCGTCTTCGCCTACTCCGCGCTGTCGGCGTTCGGTGATGGTGTCGGGCACCTGCTCTCGCCGTCGAAGGCCGCGCAGGACGTGCCCGAGCTGCGTACGGACCACCTCAAGGCCGTGGCCGTGTACGGCGACGACCAGATGAACGACTCCCGGATGGCGCTGATGACGGTCCGCGCGGCCGTCGAGTCGGGCGCCGTCGTACTGAACCACGCCGAGGTCACCGGGCTGCGCTTCACCAAGGGCCGGGTGAGCGGCGCCGAGCTGCGCGACCGTCTCGACGGCAGCGAGTTCGGGGTGTCGGCCCGCCTTGTGCTCAACGCGACAGGGCCGTGGGTCGACCACCTGCGCCGGATGGAGAACGCGAACGCGGCGCCTTCCATACGTCTGTCGAAGGGCGCACACCTCGTCCTCAAGAGGACGTCGCCGTGGAAGGCGGCGCTGGCCACCCCGATCGACAAGTACCGCATCACCTTCGCCCTCCCCTGGGAGGACATGCTGCTGCTCGGTACGACCGACGAGGCCTATGAGGGCGACCCCGCGGACGTCGCGGTCACCGAGAAGGACATCGCGCAGATCCTGGACGAGGCCGCCTTCTCGATCCGTGACCAGCAGCTGTCCCGTGACCTGATCACGTACTCCTTCGCGGGTCTGCGCGTCCTGCCCGGCGGGCCCGGCGACACCTCGAAGGCCAAGCGGGAGACGGTCGTCACCGAGGGCGCGGGCGGCATGCTGTCCGTCGCGGGCGGCAAGTGGACGACCTTCCGCCACATCGGCCGTACGGTCATGAAGAAGCTGGAGTCGCTGCCGGGCCGTCCGCTCGGCGAGGACTTCGAGCCGGTCTCCGAGCTGCCGAAGAAGCTGCCGCTGCCGGGCGTCGCCAACCCGCGCGCGGTCGCGCACCGCCTGCTCGTCGACCACCCGGCACCGGGTCCGCGCATGGCACCGGACACCGCCAGGCACCTGGCCACGCACTACGGCTCGCTGGCCTTCGACATCGCCCGCCTCGCGAACGACGCTCCGGAGCTCGCCGAGCGTGTCCACCCGGACGCCCCGGAGATCTGGGCGCAGGTCGTCTACGCCCGGGACAACGAGTGGGCCGAGACGGCGGACGACGTGCTGCGCCGCCGTACGACGCTGACGATTCGCGGGCTCGCGACGGACGAGGTCCGCGGCAAGGTGCAGGAGCTTCTCGACAAGAAGTAGGGGAGACTCACTTCCTTCCGAGGGGCGGCGTCCATTCAATGGAGCCGCCCCTCCCCCGTGTCGTACATGGCGTGGATGCTCGTCCCGCACGGGCCTCACCAGGGCCGTCGAGGCCCCATAATGAGACATCGGATGTCTGAGCGACATATCTGATCGACAGGGAGGCCCGCCATGGCAGTCACCGATGAGGCGATCGAAAAGATCAAGGAAATGATCGTCTCCGGCGCGCTGCGCCCCGGCGACCGGCTCCCCAAGGAGAGCGAACTCGCCGCCGATCTGGGCCTGTCCCGCAACTCCCTGCGGGAGGCCGTACGGGCGCTCTCCCTGATCCGCATCCTGGACGTACGGCAGGGCGACGGCACGTACGTCACCAGCCTGGACCCGCAACTTCTGCTGGAGGCGCTGAGCTTCGTCGTCGACTTCCACCGCGACGACACGGTCCTGGAGTTCCTGGCCGTACGCCGCATCCTGGAGCCGGCCGCGACCTCGATGGCCGCCCTGCGTATCAGCGAGCAGCAAGTCGACGCGCTCACGGCCCAGCTGGACGCACTGGGCGCCGCGCCCTCGGTGGAGGAACTCGTCGCCTGCGACCTGGAGTTCCACCGCGGCATCGTGCAGAGCTCCGGCAACTCCGTGCTCTGCTCGCTCCTCGACGGTCTCTCCGGGCCCACCACCCGGGCCCGGATCTGGCGTGGGCTGACCCAGGAGGACGCGGTCAGCCGCACCCTGCACGAGCACCGCGCGATCCTCGCGGCCCTGCGCGACCGCGACGCGGAGGCGGCCCGCTCCTGGGCGACGGTGCACATCGCGAGCGTGGAGCAGTGGCTGCGCAGCACCCTGTGAGGAACGGGCGATCACAGCTCGGATGACTGGGGGGTGTTCCGGGGTGGCGAACGGGGCAGTGATGCGTTCACTCCCCCATGCAAGGGGGCTGCGGGCGCCCCGCGCGCACGCCGTAAGGTTGGGGCGTACGTGAGGGCACGTCGGAAGGAGGCGCTGGGTGATCGAGCTCGAGGGGGTTCCCGAGCTGGTCGACCCGGTCATGGTGGCCGCGTTCGAGGGCTGGAACGACGCCGGCGACGCCGCTTCCACCGCGGTCGCGCATCTCGACAGGGAGTGGAAGGGCGAGGTCTTCGCGGCGCTCGACGCCGAGGACTACTACGATTTCCAGGTCAACCGGCCCACCGTGTGGCTGGACGGCGGCGTACGCAAGGTCACCTGGCCGACGACCCGGCTCTCCGTGGTCCGGGTCGGCGGCGAGAAGCCGCGAGACCTGGTCCTGGTCCGCGGCATCGAACCGTCCATGCGCTGGCGCTCGTTCTGCAACGAGATCCTGGGCTTCGCCCATGAGCTCGGCGTGGAGCTGGTGGTGATCATGGGCGCCCTGCTCGGCGACACCCCGCACACGCGTCCGGTCCCGGTCAGCGGCGTCACGTCCGACGCGGACCTGGCCCGCACCATGGACCTGGAGGAGACCAAGTACGAGGGGCCGACGGGCATCGTCGGCATCCTCCAGGAAGCGTGCACGCACGCGGGCGTACCGGCGGTCTCCTTGTGGGCGGCCGTGCCGCACTACGTCTCGCAGCCGCCGAACCCGAAAGCGACGCTGGCCCTCCTCAACCGCCTGGAGGACCTCATCGACCTGCGTATCCCGCTGGGCGAGCTGCCCGAGGACGCGCGGGCCTGGCAGTTGGGCGTGGACCAGCTGGCCGCGGAGGACAGCGAGGTCGCCGAGTACGTGCAGTCGCTGGAGGAGGCCCGGGACACCGCCGAGCTTCCCGAGGCCTCGGGCGACGCGATCGCCCGCGAGTTCGAGCGCTATCTGCGGCGGCGGGACGGCAACGGCCCGGCGACGGGCCAGGCCGGCGGTCATGCCACGGAGAGCGGCGACCCCGCTCCGTTCCTGAGGGACAACCCGGGCGGCCGTCCCCGGCCGCCGAAGCCGCAGCGACCGGGGGCCGATGACGAGGGCTCGGCTGACGACTCGTCGGAGGACTGAACCGAAAGAGCGGAACCACGGGGGCGGTGCGTACGCGACGCACCGCCCTCGGTTGCTTCTGAACCTGCTCGGCAGCCTTACAAGGCCACCCCGAGGAGCGCGTCCACGGCACGCGATACGACACCGGGGGCGCCCTCGTCGCTGCCGCCCTGTTCCTGCTGGAGGGCCGCCCAGCGGTCGACGGCGGCGAGCGCGGCGGGCGCGTCCAGGTCGTTCGCGAGGGCCTCGCGGATCTCCTCGACGAGCGCGTCGGCGGGCGGTCCGTCGGGCCGGGACACGGCGGCCCGCCAGCGCTCCAGACGCGCGAGGGCGTCCTGGAGTACCTGGTCGGTCCACTCCCAGTCGGCCCGGTAGTGGTGCGAGAGCAGGGCGAGCCGGATGGCCGCCGGGTCGACTCCGTCGCGCCGCAGCTTCGACACGAAGACCAGGTTGCCCTTGGACTTCGACATCTTCTCGCCGTCGAGCGCGACCATGCCGGCGTGCACATACGCCTGCGCGAACGGGAACTCACCGGTAAGCGCCTGTGCGTGCGAGGCGCCCATCTCGTGGTGCGGGAAGGCGAGATCGGAGCCGCCGCCCTGAACGTCGAAGCCCATGCCCAGGTGGTCGAGGGCGATCGCGACGCACTCGATGTGCCAGCCGGGCCGGCCCCGGCCGAGCGAGGCGCCGTCCCAGCTGGGCTCGCCCTCCCGGGCGGCCATCCACAGCATCGGGTCGAGCGGGTTCTTCTTGCCCGCCCGCTCCGGGTCACCGCCGCGCTCGGCGGACAGCAGCCGCATCGCGGCGGCGTCCAGCCCGGACACCTTCCCGAAGTGCGGGTCCGCCTCCACGGAGAAGTAGACGTCGCCCTCGAGTTCGTACGCGGCTCCGGCGTCGCGCAGCCGCTCGACGAGCGGGACGATCCCGGGTATCGCCTCGACGGCGCCGATGTACTGCTTCGGGGGCAGCATCCGCAGGGCGGTCATGTCCTCGCGGAAGAGGGCGGTCTCCTTCTCGGCGAGCGCCGCCCAGTCGACGTCGTCCCGGGCGGCGCGTTCGAGAAGCGGATCGTCGATGTCCGTCACGTTCTGGACGTAGTGAACCTGCCGCTTGGTGTCGAGCCACACGCGCTGAACGAGGTCGAACGCGTTGTAGGTCGCCGCGTGACCGAGGTGGGTCGCGTCGTACGGAGTGATGCCGCAGACGTAGATACGGGCGACGGGTCCGGGATCGAGGGCGATCAGGCCCCCGGTCGGGGTGTCGTGGATCCGGAGGTCGCGGCCCTGTCCAGGCAGGGCGGGGACCTCAGAAGCGGGCCAGGCATACATGTCTTGAGCCTAACCGGACGCATCATCCGTATACGAACCGCATCGGGCCCGGTGGCCGTGAAGGCCCTCTTGCGCACGCGGCTGCCGTGTGCGTCGCCGTGCCGGCCGTACTACACGGGCGGCCACGGGATCGCGGGCCACTCCCCCGAGGGCTCCGGGTGCCGTCCCGTGGTGAGCAGATCGGTGACACGCGCGCGCGTGGCGTCCAGTTCGGCCGGAGTGATGAGCTCGGCCAGCCGCAGGCCCAGCGTCCCCTCGAGGGCGTCCTTGAGTCCCCCGAGAACGTCGACGGCCTCAGGGGTGAGCTTCTCCCCCGCCCAGCCCCACAGCAGCGTGCGCAGCTTGTTCTCGGTGTTGAAGGTCACCCCGTGGTCGATGCCGTACAGCCGCCCCTCGGCGGTGGGCAGCAGATGCCCGCCCTTGCGGTCGGCGTTGTTGATCACGGCGTCGAGCACGGCGAGTCTGCGCAGCCGCTCGTCGTCGGCGTGCACGAGTAGCGCCGTACGCCCCTGACCGACCTCGGCGAACCCGATGGCCTTCCAGCCCTCGCCGGGCTCCTCGCCGTCGACCAGCGCGAGCAGCTCGGCACCGGGCACCGGCTCGATCCACTGCTGGCACATGCCCTCGCCGTACGGCCCGTCGCGCAGCACGGTGGCGGGGACGAGCCCCCAGCCGGTCGCCTCGGACACCTCGTACGCGGCGACCTCCCGCTGGGCGAGGGTCCCGTCGGGGAAGTCCCACAGCGGACGCTCACCGGCGACCGGCTTGAAGACGCAGGACTCGGTGCGGTCCTCGTACGTCACATCGCACAGGAGGACCGCGTTGGAGGCTTCACGCACCTGGCCGCGCACCGTCAGCTCGCCCTCGGCGAGCAACTCGGCCGTGCTCACGCCTCGCGGCGGTATCCGTTCTGGCGCGGACATACGTGTCCTTCCGGATCGAGCGGGAGACTGCACAGCGGGCAGGGCGGCCGTCCCGCGTTGACGACGTCGAGGGCGCGCTTGGCGAAGGCCCTGGCCTGTGCGCCGGTGAGGCGGACCCGGAGCATCGGCGGGCCGTTCTCCTCATCCTGCAGGAGCCTCTCCTCGGCGGCGGCGAGGTCCTCCTCGGAATCGGCGTCCAGCTCGACGAGGGCCTGCGCCTCGACGATCATGCGCTGTTCGTCACCGTCCCAGGCCAGCGCCATGGTGCCGACCCGGAACTCCTCCTCCACGGGAGTCTCCAGAGGGGCGGTGTCGGAGACCTCCGTCGGGGCCACCGCCGGGACGGCCGCACTGCCTCCCGTACGTCGTACGACCTCGTCGAGAAGCTCGTCCATCCGCTCGGCGAGCGCCGCCACCTGCGTCTTCTCCAGAGCCACGCTGGTCACCCGGGGCCCGGCGACGGCCTGCAGGAAGAAGGTACGGCGCCCGGGCAGCCCGACCGTACCGGTTACGAAACGGTCCGGTGGGTCGTAGAGGAACACCTGACGGGACACGTCCTGTCTCCATTGGATCGAGTGCTTCTGCCATCGACTGCGTGTGCTGCCTGCAACTGCTGCGCTGCTTCGACCGCTTCACCCTACTGCGGCCGACGATCACGGTGCGCCCGCACTGCCACCGACCGTGGCGTCACCGCCCGGGGGCTCCTCATGCGGTGCGAGGGAGGCGAAATCGCCGGTGTCCCCGAGGCGTACGAGAAACGGCCGCAGCCGTGTGTAGCGGATCGCGGTGATGGAACACGGTTCTACGGAAATCCGCTGGAAGAGATCCAGATGAAGCCCCAGTGCGTCCGCGACGAGGGACTTGATGATGTCGCCGTGGGAGCACATGAGATAGACGGCGTCGGAGCCGTGATCGCGCTCCACGCGCGCGTTCCACTCGCGTACGGCTTCGGCGGCCCGGGTCTGCATCGCCCGCATGGACTCGCCGCCGGGGAACGCCGCGGCGGACGGATGCGTCTGTACGACCTCCATCAGCGGCTCGTCCATCAGCTCGGCGAGCTTGCGCCCCGACCAGTCGCCGTAGTGGCACTCCCCGATGCGTTCGTCGGTGTGCGCGCGCAGTTCGGGCCGGGCGTCGAGCAGGGGGCGCAGGGTCTGCTGGCAGCGCTCCAAGGGGCTGGTGACGACCTCGGATATCGGCAGCCCGGCGAGCCGCCCGGGCAGCTCGGCGGCCTGTTCGGCGCCGCGCTCGTCGAGGGAGACGCCGGGCGTCCACCCGGCGAGCAGTCCCTCGGTGTTGGCGGTGGAACGTCCGTGCCGGACAAGGATCAACGTGGGCATGCGGCCCAGCGTAAGCCGCCTCCGGGATGTGCCCCGGTTCGGGAGGCGGTCCCGGAGTACCGCGGGTTCACTTGTCGGGCTCCACGCGCGCGTGCCCTGTACTCGCGTTGTGCACGAGCGCGTGTCTCACGCCGTTACGCGAACTCGGGTGCCGCCGATGCCGGCCCGCCCAGGGCGTCGCGGCGCTCGGGCATCTTCAGGGAGACCATGCGGCGCCAGCCGCCGAGCCGCTCGTACAGGTAGACGGCGTGGATACCCGCGGCGAGTACGCCGGACTTGGCCTTCGACCAGCCGAGGATGCGCCCCATGTTGGCCATCACGGCGAGGCTGACGTCCCGGTAGATGCGGATCTCGACGAGCGCGCACTCGCGCAGGGTGCGCTGGATCATCCGGCCGTGGCCCGCCGCCGCGAGGCGAAGCAGTTCCTCGTGGCAGTACGCCAGGTGGTTGTCCTCGTCGATGGAGATCATCTTGACCGCCCGACCGATGCCGGGGTGGTCGGCGAAGTGTTTGCGCAGGAGCTCCATCTCCTCGGAGGCGCGCTGTTCGGTGACCCTGCTGTGCGCGAGGTAGGTGACGATGTCCTGGACGGTGAGCGCCTGGTCGCCTTTGAGCTTCTCGTGGGCGAGGCCGATGCCGTTGTTCTCCAGGAGCATGGTGTAGTCGGTGGCGGGCGGGACCTCGACGGGTTCGAGTCCGCGCTTCTTCATGAGGGCGTTGAAGATGCGCCCGTGCTTGTCCTCGTCGGCGCCGTGGCGGGTGATCTTGGGTGCGAGCGCGCGCTCGCTCTCCGGTACGAGTGCCGCGATGCGCGCGTTCTCCCAGCCGCCCTGTGACTCCCCGCTGGCGGCGATGGAACAGAAGAGCTGGAACGACTCGTCGTTGTCGACGATCTCCTGGAACAGACTCTTGGCCGAAAGCATCACTGCCCCTTCCATGCAGAACTCCGCAAAGAACGAGTCAAATGCGCTGTCAGGGGCGCGGCAACACCTGTGTCGGACAAATCCGCCGAACGATGGACGCCCAGGGCCTTAGCGACGCGTAACCACGGGCACCGTCGGCGCGTTGTTCCCCGTGACGGCCGTGGCGGGGTCGACCCCCGAGCCCCCACCACGGCCGCGGGAACCTACCGCGATCGATCCGGTGTCACAGTCCGGCGCGTTCGAGGGCCTCCGTGCCGGCGCGGAGCGAGGCGAGGCGCTCGTCGAGCGTGAAGCCCGCGGGAGCGAGGGTCAGGGTGGTGACTCCGGCTTCGGCGTAGGACTTCATCCGGTCCGCGATCCTGTCGACCGAGCCCAGCAGGGTCGTCTTGTCGATCAGGTCGTGCGGAACGGCGGAGGCGGCGCCCTGCTTGTCGCCGGACAGGTACTTGTCCTGGATCTCGGCGGCTTCCTTCTCGTAGCCCATGCGCTGGGCGAGCTGGTTGTAGAAGTTCTGCTTGCGGCTGCCCATGCCGCCGACGTACAGCGCGGTGTACGGGCGGAAGGTGTCGGCGAGCGTGGCCACGTCCTTGTCGTCACCGAGGGCGATCGGCAGCGTCGGGCAGACGTCGAAGCCGTCCATCGTCAGGCCGGCCTTCTCGCGGCCCGCGCGCAGATGCCGCAGCGCGGTCTCCTCCAGGTGCTCGGCGGAGGGAAAGATCAGCAGGGCGCCGTCGGCGATCTCGCCGGTCTGCTCCAGGTTCTTGGGGCCGATCGCCGCGATGTAGAGCGGGATGTGCTCGCGCTGCGGGTGCACGGTCAGCTTGATGGGCTTGCCGGGGCCGTCCGGCAGCGGCAGCGTCCAGTGCTCGCCCTCGTACGACAGACGCTCGCGGGTCATCGCCTTGCGGATGATCTCGACGTACTCGCGGGTGCGGGCGAGCGGCTTGTCGAACTTGACGCCGTACCAGCCCTCGGAGACCTGCGGTCCGGAGACGCCGAGGCCGAGGCGGAAGCGGCCGCCGGAGAGCGAGTCGAGGGTGGCGGCGGTCATCGCGGTCATCGCGGGCTGACGGGCCGGGATCTGGAAGATGGCCGAGCCGACGTCGATGCGCTCGGTCTTGGCGGCGACCCAGGTGAGCACGGTGGCCGCGTCCGAGCCGTATGCCTCGGCGGCCCAGCAGACCGCGTAGCCCAGGCGGTCGGCCTCCTTGGCCACGGCGAGATTGTCTGCGTCCATTCCGGCGCCCCAGTAGCCGAGGTTGATCCCGAGCTGCATGGCCGATCCCCTTACTGATCAGTAACGTCCCTTGGGCGGCACCCTAGCGCGCCCTCGGGCCCGACGGCAGGGAGGACGGATGAGGACGGGTTCGGGGACGGGTTCAGGGACGGCTTCGGGCTCGGGTGATCCTGGTTGTCCACAGGGTCCCCCCGCACTGACTTCGGGCCAGTAATCTCAGCCGACATGGAGCAGAGGCATCTCGGCCGTACCGGCCTGCGTGTGTCCAGGATCGGACTCGGCACCCTCACCTGGGGCCGGGACACCGACGAGCACGACGCCGCGGACCTGTTGAAGGCGTTCTGGGAGGCGGGCGGCACCCTCGTCGACACGGCGGATGTGTACGGCGACGGGGAGGCCGAGTATCTGCTCGGGCAGCTCATGGAGGGGCTGGTGCCGCGCCGGGACCTGGTGATCTCGACGAAGGCGGGGAGCGTGCCGGACCCGGACCGGCGCTTCGACGGTTCACGCGGGCATCTGCTCTCCGCGCTCGACGCCTCGCTGGCACGGCTCGGCACGGACTATGTGGATCTTTGGCAGGTCCACGCCTTCGACCCGGAGACGCCGCTGGAGGAGACCCTCCAGGCCCTCGACCTCGCGGTCAGCAGCGGTCGCGCACGGTATGCCGGGGTATCCAACTTCTGTGGCTGGCAGCTCGCCAAGGCGGCGACCTGGCAGCTCGCGGCGCCCGGGATACGGACCCGGCTGTCCAGTACGCAGATGGAGTACTCCCTGCTGCAGCGCGGCGTCGAACGCGAGGTGCTGCCCGCGGCCATGGACCTGGGCATCGGGCTGCTCCCATCTTCACCCCTGGGCCGGGGCGTGCTGACGGGCAAGTACCGCAGCGGCACGCCCGCGGACTCCCGGGGGGCGTCGGAGCATCTGGCACCGTTCGTCGCGCCGTATCTGGACGAAGCGGCCAGCAGCATCGTCGATGCGGTGACGACCGCCGCGGACGGGCTCGCGGTGACACCGCTCCAGGTGGCCCTCGCGTGGGTCCGCGACCGGCCCGGCGTCGCCGCCCCCATCATCGGCGCGCGCAACGCACTGCAGCTCACGGCCGCGTTGTCAGTGGAGGCCCTTAGTCTTCCTGACGAGATCTGCCGAGCGCTCGACGATGTGTCGGCGCCCGTGCACCGTTATCCCGATCACGACTGGAGCACGCTGTGACCACGGATCCCGCTGCCGCGCAATCCGCTCCCGCGGAGGAAGCCGAGCCGGGGGCGCCGGACGTCGGCCTGGGGGCCGGGTCCGGCGCTGGGGCGGGGGCGGGGGCGGGGGCGCCCGAGGTTGAGGGACCCGGACCCGAGGTTGTGGGGCCTGGGGCGGAGAAGGGTGCCTCGGGCAAGGGGGCGGCGGGCGCCGTCGATCCGGCCAGTGCCGGGGACGATCGAGGCGACGTCGAGGGCAGTGCTGCCCTGGAAAGCTCGGCCGGTGAAGGCGGAGCCGCGGCCGAGCGCGGAGACGCTGAGGGCCGCGCTGCCGCTGAAAGCCCGGCCGACGGGGGCGGCGCGACGGCGGATCGTGGGGTCGTTCGCGGCAGCGCTGTCCCGGACAGCGCCGCCGGTGAGGGCGACGCCACGGCCGAGCGCGGGGACGCCGATGGCAGTGCAGCCGCCGAACGTGCGGCCGGTGAGGGCGGTGCCGGGGCCGACGGCCGGGTTGCTGAAAGCGGCGCGGCGGCCGGCAGCCATGCTGCCGCGGCCCTCAGTGAGGGCTCGGAGGAGAGGGCCTCAGGCGCCGCGGGGGGAGGCGCCGCGGACGGTGATCTGTCCGAAGCCGAGGCCGAGTTGGCCGCTCAGCGGGAGTTGCGGGAGCGGATCGAGCGGCGGAAGGCCGAGAAGAAGGGGGCCGTCGAGAGCGGGACGAAGCTGAGCGGGGCGGCAGCCGATCTGCTCGCGGCCGTGCGTGCGGTGGAGAGCGGCGAGAAGCCCGGGGGCAGCGTCTTCAGCGAGGCCGAGCCGGCGCCGCGCAGGGTCGCGCCCGAGCCGGTTCGACGGCCGCAGCCCATGACCTCGTCCGCCGCCGCACCGGTGCCGACCGAGGCCGTCGACGCCGTACGGGCCGTACTCCTCGAAGGCGGCGCACCCGAAGCGCTCGCGCAGCAGGTCGCCGCGGCCCTCGGGGAGGGAGCGGACGGACAACTGCGCGAGGATCCCTGGCAGTTGCTGCGTGTGGCGGGGGTGCGGCCGGAGCAGGCGGACGGGTTCGCCCGGGCGCTGCTGGGCGCGGAGTGCGGGCCCGGAGACGAGCGACGGGGCCGAGCGGTCACCGTATGGCTCCTGGAACAGGCCGCCCTCGTCGGGCACACCGCCCTGGAATCCCCGACCCTCAGCACTGCCCTCGCGCAGCGCGCCGTGCCGGATCCGGACGCAGCCGTGCAGAGCGCCGTCGCCGAGGGTGACGCGCTGGTGTTCCAGGATGCGCTGGACGAACCCGGCGCGCCGGCGGCGTCCGGGCAGTCCGGTGACGACGCCGAGGAAGGTGAGCAGGGGCGGCCGGTACGCGTCCTCATCGGCCTGGAGCGGTACGCGCTCGCCGAGGAGAGCCTCGCCGACGGACTCGCGCGCGTGGTCAACTCGCCGCCCAAGGAGGACGGTTCGGCCGGCGACTGGGAGTCGGCCGCCACCGGCTCCGCCGCCGAACTGATCCGTGCCGTCGCGGGCCACGGCCTCGTGCTCCACACCGGCGGCGAGGCGTCGCGTGCGGAACCCGCGGCCCTGGTCGCCGCTGCCAGGGCGATGGGTCTGCGGGTGTGCGCGGCCACGCACAGCGTGGACGGACGGCAGCGGTTCGCGGCACTGCTCGCGCGAGCCGAGCAGCGGGAGCCGGCAGCCGAGCCCCAGGAAACCGTGGCCACGGTCGCGGGTCTGCTGTCCGGGGCCGAGGGACCGGGCCGGGACTCGGACGGCCTGCTGCGGACCGATCTGCTGGTCGTACTCGACGCGCCCCAGCTGGACGTGGAGAGCGCGGCGATGCTGGCCGAGTCGCTGCCCGACGGGGCACGGCTTGTGCTGAGCGGTGACCCCGGCGTCCTGTGGTCGGTGGGGCCCGGGCGGGTCTTCGCCGATCTGCTCGCGGCGCGGGTGTGCCCGCAGGTCGCCTCGCGGACGCCGGACCCCGGCCCGATCGGTGAGCTGGTCTCGGGCATCGGCGTGGGCGAGCTGAACCAGGTGGAGGCCCCCGGCAAGGAGGTGGTGATCGTCCCGGTGCGCGACGCCGGCGAGGCGGTGCACCGCACCGTGCAGTTGGTCGCGGACTCGGTGCCACGGGCGATCGGGATCCCGGCGGAGCAGACTCAGGTGATCACGCCGGGCCATGGCGGCGCGGCAGGCAGCCGGGTGCTGAACACCGCGCTGAAGGAGCGGCTCAACCCGGGCCCGGGCCGCTTCGGCGGCTTCGACCCCGGCGACCGGATCGCCTACACGCCCGTTCCGGGTCGTACGGTGTCGGGTCACGTGGTGAAGGCCGACGCCGAGGGCCTGCACCTGGAGTGCGCGGGCGCCCCCGTGGTCGTACCGAAGGAGCGGGTCGAGCAGGCCGTACGCCACGGCTGGGCGCTCACCGGCCACCAAGCGGTCGGCCGGCGCTGGCCCGCCGTGATCGTGGTCCTGCCCGGCGACGCGGCCCAGACCCTGACCAGACCCTGGATCTACACGGCCTTCGGTCGCGCCGAACGCCACCTCTCCGTGGTCCACGGCGTCGAACAGGCCCTGCCCCACGCGGTGGCGGACATCCCGGCCAAGCCCCGCACGACCCGGCTGCCCACCCTGCTCAAGGCGCAGGTCCCGATGGCAGGCTGATCCCTCACGGCTGGTGGCCGCGGCGCTCGCAGTGCCCGCCGACACCGCACGCGATACCGGCCGGGGCCCACCGCCCCGGGCCGGCCGGGCGACGAAATGGCCGACGGCCGGGCGCCCACGGGCGCCGGGACCGGCGTGGGTCGCGTCGCGCTCGGCGCGCCGAAGGTGCGGGGTCGACGGGTGCCGACAGAGTTCACCTGCAGCGCAACGGCCGCTGGCCGTCCGTGCCGGTGATGGACGAGAAAGTCAGGGAGCCGGCCGACCACCACGCCGGAACTCAGCCCGAGCGGCCGAGCCGTGCCGGGGGTATGCCGTCCCGACCCGCACCTCAGCCACCAAACACCTGTGGCGGTCACAGGCCCAACAGCCTGTGGCCGCCATCCGTGCGCACCCCCCGCGAACCTGCTCAGCGATCCGCGTCCAGCGGCTCCAGGTCGTCGTCGTCCAGCCCTGCACCGTGAGCCGGACCGCGGCCGTTCGCGCTGCTGTCGTCGAGGTCGTCCAGATCGTCTTCGGGCTCCTCGTCGAAGACCGCGCTGACGTCGAAGCGGCAGACGATCCGCTGGGGATCGGCGCCCTCGAACGGGGCGTCCAGCCATTCGCCGGGCTCGGCCGGTTCGTCCGCGGCGGTGACCCACAGCGTGGAGTCACCCTCCTCCAGGCCGAACTCCTTGTGCCGGGAGGCGATTTCGTCCGGCTCGAACTCGCCGAACAGCACGCCCAGCGCACCGTGCACGGTGCCGGCCGCCGCGTCGAAGCCCGCGGCCGCCGCCCCCGACTCCTCCACGGCCTCCACCCGCTGGGCCTGCGCCAGCAGCCGCTGCGGCTCCACGACGGCGTAGTCGCGACGGATCAGCACGCTCAGCGCGTTCGGCTCCTCGGGCCCGGTGTACGGCGGCAGGGTGTCTTCCGTACCGGGGATCTCGAAGGGCGTGACCTCGTCATAGAGGTCGTAGAGGAGCTCGTCGTACTCCTCGGCGGCCGAAGCCAGCTCGTTGAACGCCTCGTAGACGGCCGGGTCGTCCTCCCCCGACCTGCGCTCGACCGCCGCAAGGTGGCGGTCGAGCGCAGCCTTGATCGCCTCGGCGGCGGCGCGTACCTCGGCAGCGGTGGGCTGCGCAGCATCAGACATAGTGCAGACGCTATCCGTACCGGGCCTCTGCACGCACAATAGATGCGATGCCGGAATACGAATTTGTCGACGTGTACGTGCCGCGCGGGGTCTCCCGCAAGGAAACGACGCGTCTACTGACGGACCATGCGGAGTACGGACACTGGGAGTTGGACCGCCTCAGCCTGCACCCCGACGGCAGCCGCAGGGTGCGGTTGCGCCGGCGGATCATCCGCCAGGTGCGTGCCACGTGGTGACACTGAGTGGCTGAAACGGAGCGGGCCCCGCGGTCGCGGGGCCCGCTCCGTTTCAGCAGGTGGTCGGTACCTTCCGTGCCGTGATTACGCCGCGGCCCGAGCCTTGCGGTAGAGCACGGCGCCCATCAGCAGCGCGCCCGCGCCCACCGGCAGCGCGAGGCCGATCGGCAGGTCGCTGCCGGTCGCCGCGAGCTGCGCGGAGCCCTTGGGCTGCGCGACGGCCTGGGTGTCCGGGTTGTTCGGCTTCGAGGCGCCCGCCTGCTCCTCGTCCGCGGACGGCGGCTGCTGCGGCGTGCCCGGCTGCTCCTGGTCGCCGGGGTTGCCCGGAGGCGTCTGCTCCCCGTGGCCGGGAGGCGACGTCTCGTGATCGCCCCCGGTGTTGGCGCAGTCGTTGCCCGCGGCTTCGTTGCCGATACCGCCGACGTTGACACCGTTGCCGCAGACGTTGACCGGTACGTCCACCGGGACCTGCACATGGTTGCCGGACCCGATGCCGGATGAGTCGCTGGTGTGTCCGTCGGCCTGCGAGCCGCCGCCGGAGGAGTTTCCGCCGGAGAAGTTGCCGGAACCGCCGCCCTCGTTGGCGCAGCTGTTGCCGACCGCCGGGTTGAGCAGCCCGACCACGTTCACGGTGTTGCCGCAGACGTTCGCCTGCACGTCGATCGGGGCCTGCACCGAGTTCCCCGAGAGCACGCCCGAGGAGTCGGAGGCGGAGCCGTCCGCCGCCGAGTCGGCGTGTGCGTAGCCGCCGGTGACGGCCAGGACGCCGGTGGCTGCCGCCACGGTCATCAGGCCCTTGCGGGTGACCTGTCGCATAGCTTTCCCCTGCCTTGTTGCTTCAGGAATGCGCACGCGCCCAGTGCACGTACGCGGAATGCGGAAAGTCGACGGCCCCGGAGTGCGTGGCGCGCACTCCGGGGCCGCGGACTCAGACCCTTATGGGGTTCAGACCCCTATGGGGTGAAGCGCAACGTCACGCGTTGATGCAGGTGTTGCCGAAGGCCGGGTTCAGCAGCCCGATCACGGAGACCGTGTTGCCGCACACGTTCGACTGCACGTGGACCGGCGCCTGAACGACGTTCCCCGAAAGCACGCCGGGCGAGTGCACGGCAGCACCCTGGGCACCCGAGTCGGCAGCCGCAACTCCCGCACCAGCGAGAACGAGGCCACCAGTGGCAGCCGCAGCAGCGACGACCTTCTTGATCATTATTCCTCCTAGTTGGCAATGCGACCCTGGTCACGGATCGCATCACCTGTAACGAGGAGGGAGTAATAGGGCTACGAGCCTATGAGCGCATTCACCCTTCTCAGTCAACTCCGCACGCGCTGGCGATTATTGGAGCTTCGTTTCAGCGTGTTAATTCGGGACGTACCGAAGGACACGCCTCGTTCAGGACGCCTCGATCAGGACGCCTCGATGAAGCGGTCCAGTACCCGCACGCCGAACTTCAGCGCATCGACCGGCACCCGCTCGTCGACACCGTGGAACATGCCCGCGAAGTCCAATTCCGGCGGCAGCTTCAGCGGGGCGAAACCGAAGCAGCGGATGCCGAGGTCGTCGAAGGACTTGGCGTCCGTGCCCGCCGAGAGCATGTACGGCACCGCGCGCGCGATCGGGTCCTCGGCGGACAGCGCGGTCTGCATGGCGTCGACGATGGCCCCGTCGAAGGTGGTCTCCAGCGCCTTGTCGGCGTGCACGTCCTCCCGCTTCACCCGCGGGCCGAGGATCCGGTCCAGGTCGGCGAGGAACTCCTCCTCGTAGCCCGGCAGATAGCGGCCGTCGACGTGCGCGGTCGCCTGGCCCGGGATCACGTTGACCTTGTAACCGGCGCCCAGCTGGGTCGGGTTGGCGGTGTTCTGCAGCGAGGCGCCGATGAGCTTGGCGATGCCGCCGAGCTTGGCGAGCGTCTCGTCCATGTTCTCCGGGTCGAGCTCGGTGCCGAGGGCGTCGCCCAGCTCGTCGAGGAAGTGCCGCAGTGTCTTCGTCACGCGCACCGGGAACTTGTGCCGGCCGAGCCGCCCGACGGCTTCGGAGAGTTCGGTGATGGCGTTGTCCCGGTGGATCATCGAACCGTGTCCGGCGGTGCCGTCCACGGTCAGCTTCATCCAGTGCATGCCCTTCTGAGCGGTCTCGACGAGATACAGCCGCAGCTTCTCGTTGACGGTGAAGGAGAATCCGCCGACCTCGCCGATCCCCTCGGTCACGCCCTCGAAGAGGTCCGGGTGCTTGGCGACGAGGTGCTTCGCGCCGAACTTGCCGCCGGCCTCCTCGTCCGCCAGGAAGGCCAGCACGAGGTCACGGGGCGGCTTGCGTCCGCTGCGCAGCCGGTCGCGTACGACCGCGAGGGTCATCGCGTCCATGTCCTTCATGTCGACGGCGCCCCGGCCCCACACACAGCCGTCCGCGATCTCGCCGGAGAATGGGTGGTGGGTCCAGTCCGAGGCGTTGGCGGGTACGACGTCGGTGTGGCCGTGGATGAGCAGCCCGGGCCGCGATCGGTCCTCTCCCTCGATCCGGACGACCGTGGAGGCGCGGCCCTTGTGCGACTCGAAGATCTGCGGTTCGAGCCCCACCTCGGCGAGCTTCTCGGCGACGTACTCGGCGGCCCTGCGCTCACCCGGGCCCGAGTGGTCGCCGTAATTGCTGGTGTCGATCTGGATCAGCTCGCGGCAGAGGTCGACGACCTCGTCCTCACCGGTGATGCTCCTGGCCGTATCCGACTCACTCACGCTGCTGCCTCCCACGGTCACTGCTGCCTCTCCCCCTCATCCTCCCTCCCCGACCCGCCCCGCCCCAAGGCCGGGACCGGCCTGTCACACGGGGTTCACACCCCGCGGGCCTGTGATCGGGAGCCTTCGGAAGCCTGGTAATGTTTCCTCTGTCGCCGCGGGGCCATCCCCGCACGACCTACACCTTGTCCGGGTGGCGGAATGGCAGACGCGCTAGCTTGAGGTGCTAGTGCCCTTTATCGGGCGTGGGGGTTCAAGTCCCCCCTCGGACACTGACCGTATCCCCAACTTGTGCGGGTCGAGCTGAGCCTCGGCCCGCACAAGCTGTTTTCGGGCCTGAAGACCAGCGCGGCTCGCACGCTGCTCACACGAGGGCACTCGTCCGCGCAATGGCCAGACCCTGTGCATCTGCCGCGGCCCTCCGACGTTGATCACCTGTCACCCCTCGGGCTGCCAGGGCGCGAGCGCGGCATCGACCGCCGCGGCCGCCGTGTCCTTGTCGAGCCCGTGCCGAGCATGAACCGCTGGAACAGCAGCGGTCCGAGGATGCGGGCCATGAGGTCCCGGGCGCGCTCCTCGACACCGGCGCGCAGTTCATCGCGCGCGACGGCGTCGGCCAGCACCGCGGCCAGGCGTTCGTCCGCCTGCCCGAACATCTCTTCCCGCAGACGCCGCACGGCCTCGTCCCGTTCCGCCCGTTCGATGACCGTGGCGATGACGGACGCGGAGACCGGCTGGTTGAGCCAGGCCGCCTGCCGTTCCAGATGGGTCAGCAGTTGGTCGCGGAGCGGGCCGTCGTCGACGTCGAGCAGCGGGTGGTGGGCCGTGGTGGCCAGGGTGTCGAGGAGGAGGCTCGGCAGGTCATGCCAGTGCCGGTAGCGGTGGCTCGCCCCACCCCGGCCCGCTCGGCGACCGCCGCGTGGGTGGCGTGTGCGGGCCCGCCTTCGACGAGGAAGCGCGACCGCAAGCGCACCGAGACCGAGCGGAAGATCAACGACGGGGTCGCGCAGCTGAAGCAGAAGATCGCCGCCTGGCCGGCGCCACCAACGCGGGGCAACACCCCCCAGCCCCGCATGGTGGGGGCGGGCCAAGCCGGGCCCGCCCCCGCCGCTGTCGCTGTCACTGTCGCTGCCCGGTCAACGCCTACGCGTTTGGGCGGGGCCTGTACGGCCGGCCCATGGGTCCAACTCCTTCATCCGGTATAGGTGAAGAAGCCTCGGCCGCTCTTGCGGCCGAGGTGGCCCGCGGCGACCATGCGGCGCAGCAGCGCAGGCGGCGCGTACAGCGGTTCCTTGAATTCCTCGTACATGGACTCGGCGACGGCCTGGGCGGTGTCGAGGCCGATGAGGTCGAGCAGGTGCAGGGGGCCCATGGGGTGGGCGCAGCCGAGTTCCATACCCTGGTCGATGTCGTCGGGGCGGGCGGCGCCGGACTCCACCATGCGTACCGCGCTGAGCAGGTAGGGCACGAGCAGGGCGTTGACGACGAAGCCGGAACGGTCGGGTGCCTGGATGGCCTGCTTGCCGAGCTGGGCGGCGAGGTCGCGGGTGCGTTGCACGGTGTCCTGGCTGGTGGTCAGGGCGGGGATGACCTCGACCAGTTGCTGCACGGGCACGGGGTTGAAGAAGTGCATGCCGATGACCTGGGCGGGCCGCTCGGTGGCAACGGCCAGGTCGATGACGGGAAAGGATGAGGTGTTGGTGGCCAGTATCGCCGCCGGGTCTTCGAGGACCTTGTCGAGGCTCTGGAGGACGCCGGTCTTGATGTCGCGGTTCTCGGCGACGGCCTCGATGACGAACTGACGGTCGGCCAGGTCGCCGAGGTCGTAGGTGAAGGACAGCCGCGCGAGGCACTCGTCGCGCTGCTCCTCGCTGAGCTTGCCGCGCCGTACGCCTCGGTCGAGGGAGGCGGTGAGCCGCCGGCGGCCGGCCTCGAGCGCGTCGGGGGTGGCCTCTGCGACGCGGACGTCGAGGCCGCCGCGGGCGGCGACTTCGGCGATTCCGGAGCCCATGAGGCCGCAGCCGACGACGCCAAGACGGGTAACGGGGTCCATTAGTTGTCCAATCCTTGGGTCATACGTTGCGGCGGTACTGGCCGCCGACCTCGAAGAAGGCGTCGGTGATCTGCTGCAGTGAGCAGACCCGGGCGGCGTCCATGAGGATGGCGAAGACGTTGTCCTCGCTGACCGCCACGTCTTTGAGGGCGGCCAGGAGGGCGTGGGCCTCGTCGCGGTGCTGGGCCTGATACGCACGCACGCGCTCCAGCTGGGACACCTTCTCCTCCTCGGTGGCGCGTGCCAGCTCGACGACGCCCGGTTCGGCGGTGTCCGCCTGAGGGCTGCGGAAGGTGTTGACGCCGATGATGGGCTGGGTGCCGTCGTGCTTGCGCTGTTCGTAGAGCATCGACTCGTCCTGGATACGGCCTCGTTGGTAGCCGGTCTCCATGGCGCCGAGGACGCCGCCGCGCTCGCTGATCCGCTCGAACTCCAGCAGGACCGCTTCTTCGACCAGGTCGGTGAGTTCGTCGATGACGAACGATCCCTGCAGGGGGTTCTCGTTCATGGCCAGGCCCCATTCCCGGTTGATGATCAGCTGGATGGCCAGGGCCCGGCGTACGGAGTCCTCGGTGGGGGTGGTGACCGCTTCGTCGTAGGCGTTGGTGTGCAGGCTGTTGCAGTTGTCGTAGATGGCGATGAGTGCCTGCAGCGTCGTACGGATGTCGTTGAAGTCCATCTCCTGGGCGTGCAGGGAGCGGCCGGAGGTCTGGACGTGGTACTTCAGCTTCTGGCTGCGTTCGCCTGCGCCGTACTTCTCCTTCATCGCGACCGCCCAGATGCGGCGGGCCACCCGGCCGAGGACGGAGTACTCGGGGTCCATGCCGTTGGAGAAGAAGAACGACAGGTTGGGGGCGAAGTCGTCGATGTGCATGCCTCGGGCGAGGTAGGCCTCGACGTAGGTGAAGCCGTTGGCCAGGGTGAAGGCGAGCTGGCTGATGGGGTTGGCGCCGGCTTCGGCGATGTGGTAGCCGGAGATCGAGACCGAGTAGAAGTTGCGGACCTGGTTCTCGATGAACCACTCCTGGATGTCGGCCATCATCCGCAGGCTGAACTCGGTGGAGAACAGGCAGGTGTTCTGGCCCTGGTCCTCCTTGAGGATGTCGGCCTGCACGGTGCCGCGCACGTTGGCGAGGGCGTGGGCACGCAGGTCGGCCGTCTCCTCGGGCGAGGGGGCGCGGCACTCGGAGGCCCGGAACTTGTCGATCTGCTGATCGACGGCGGTGTTGAGGAAGAAGGCCAGGATGGCCGGCGCGGGTCCGTTGATCGTCATGGAGACCGAGGTCGTGGGCGCGACGAGGTCGAAGCCGTCGTAGAGCGCCTTCATGTCCTCCAGGGTGGCGACCGAGACTCCGGAGGTGCCGACCTTGCCGTAGATGTCGGGGCGTTCGTCGGGGTCGCGGCCGTAGAGGGTGACGGAGTCGAAGGCGGTGGACAGCCGGGTGGCCGGCTGGCCCTCGGAGAGCAGCTTGAAGCGCCGGTTGGTACGGAACGGGTCGCCCTCCCCGGCGAACATGCGGGCCGGGTCCTCACCGTCGCGCTTGAAGGGGAACACCCCTGCGGTGAAAGGGAAGTGGCCGGGCAGGTTCTCCCGGCGCCAGAAGCTCACGAGTTCCCCGTGGTCGGTGAAGCGGGGCAGGGCGACGCGGGGGATCTTGTTGCCGGAGAGGGACTCGCGGGTCAGCTTGGTGCGGATCTCCTTGTCCCGGACCTTCACGACCTGCTCGTCGCCGGAGTAGGAGTCGATGACGGCGGGCCAGGTCTCTATCTGCTCCGTGACCTCGTGCGGGAGCTTGTTGCGGGCGTCCTCGAGCAGCGACTCCACGTTCCCGGATTCGGAGCCGGCCTGCACGAGCTCGCCCCTGACCAGCTCAAGGCGCTGTACCCGGCGGGCCGCCTCGGCCAGCCGCCCGGTCTCCGTGTGGTACGTGCGGATCGTGTCGGTGATCTCGGCGAGGTAGCGCACCCGGTCGGCGGGGACCACCTGCCGGATGCCGGAGGAGTGGCGTACGTCGACCGGCGCCAGTATGCCGTCCGACAGCGGGAGTCCGTTCTCGGCCAGAGCGATCTTGAGGTGCTGGTGGAGCGCGGTGACCCCGTCGTCGTTGAACGTCGCCGCCGAGGTGCCGTACACCGGCATGTCCTCGGGCTTCATGCCGAACGCCTCGCGGTTGCGGACCAGTTGGCGGCCCACGTCGCGCAGCGCGTCCTTGGCACCGCGCCGCTCGAACTTGTTGATGGCCACGACGTCGGCGAAGTCGAGCATGTCGATCTTCTCCAGCTGCGATGCGGCGCCGAACTCCGGCGTCATCACGTACAGGGACGTGTCGACGAACGGCACGATCGCCGCGTCGCCCTGGCCGATGCCCGGCGTCTCCACGATCACCAGGTCGAATCCGGCGGCCTTGACCACGTCGATCACGTCGGACAGGTGCTCGGGCAGCTCACGACTGCCGCGGGTGGCCAGGCTTCGGAAGAACACCCGGTTGCCGTCGAGGGAGTTCATGCGGATCCGGTCACCGAGCAGGGCACCGCCACCGCGGCGGCGGGTCGGGTCGACCGCGATCACCGCGATGCGCAGCTTGTCCTGCTGGTCCATGCGGAAGCGGCGCACCAGTTCGTCGGTCAGCGACGACTTTCCGGAGCCGCCGGTGCCGGTGATGCCAAGCACCGGCGTCGCCCGGGCCGCCGCGGCTTCCCGCAACTGGCCCAGGAGATCCGTGGGCAGCTTGCCGAGTTCCGCACCCGTGATGGCCCGGGCGATCGCGAACCGGTCGCCGGCCAGGACCGCGGCCGTGGCGGCCGGCTTGTCGTCCCAGAGGTCGAAGTCGCAGTCCTTCACGACCGTGTTGACCATTCCGGCGAGGCCCATTCGCTGGCCGTCCTCGGGCGAGAAGATGGTCACTCCGCTGTTGCGCAGCCGGGCGATCTCCTCGGGGACGATCACGCCGCCACCGCCGCCCACCACGCGGACGTGCTCCGCCCCCTGCCGACGCAGCGACTCCACCAGGTACTCGAAGTACTCCACGTGCCCGCCCTGATACGACGAGACCGCCACGCCGTGGGCGTCTTCCTCCAACGCCGCGTCCACGACCTCGCGTACCGACCGGTTGTGTCCCAGGTGGATCACTTCGGCGCCCTGGGACTGGAAAATGCGCCGCATGATGTTGATCGACGCGTCGTGCCCGTCGAACAGAGCCGAGGCGGTGACCAGGCGGACGGGATGCACGGGGCGGTGCAGATCGCTCATGAGGGCCTTCCTGAACAGGTCAGGTGAACGCTGACGATTGAGATACTAGGACGTCCTAGTAAATTGCTGGAGGTGATAGAGGTATGACTCGCAGCACAGGGAGTGGGCGAGTTGACTCACCCGGGGACGTCAGCGCGGCCGGCCCATCACGTCGCGACGAGCAGCGGGTTGATTCCAGACGTCCCACGCTGGTAGTGGGGCAGGGCGGCGCCGGGCGACCACCTGGGCGGCGGCCGGGCGGGCCTGTCCCTCAACGGCGAGAAGCTCGATGTGCCCGAGGTAGGAGGGCCAGGAAGGCAAGGTGTACCAGGCCGAGTACGGAACGTTGACGGGTGCCGCCGAGGTGACCGAGGCGTACACCTTCGCCACGAACGGCAGGGCGGTCACTGACATCGGCGACGGCAAGGGATGAGGAACCGCTGTGGCGGATGCACCGCCTGTCTCTGCTCAGCCGTTCCGCGCCTGCCAGGCTCGCACGTGGGCGCGGCCGTAGTCGTTGCCGTGCGGAGTGCGCAGCACGGTGTGGATGTGGAACGGCTGCAGGGTGTCGTAGTCGAGGAAGACGCCGCAGTGGTGGTCGAGTTCGGCGATGAGCACCGGCGACTGGAGGCGGTGGTAGAAGACGTCGCCGACCTCGTGTCCGCCGATCCAGCTGAACCAGGTCGCGTCGAGGTGGTCGCGGATCTCGCGCATCCGGGCCGCGCGCGGGCCGTCGGTCAGCAGGGACACGAACGACTCTGCGATCTGCAGGAGGATCTGCCGGGCCTGCTCGGGCATGTCCGCCGCACGGATGCCCTCGAGGGGGATCACCCGGTTGTCCTGGAAGGCGCCGGCGAGATGCCGTTCGTCGCCGGGGTGAATACGGCCGGGCGGCATCCCGGGGTCGACCATCCGCCGGTACACGGTCGCGGCGGCGCGAAGGTCCGACGGCAGCGCGGCCATCAGGTCCGTGCCGAGCCGGATCCGATCGGTGAACACCGGCCTGCCCGCATGAGGGCCCTCGTCGATCTCGTTGGGTTCGGCGCCGAGGAAGACGGGACTGACGACCATGCGCCCCTCCACGACCAGACAGTGGACGGCGCAGTGGTGGCCGAACAGCTGCCAGCCCCACGGCGCTTCGGCGTCGGGGCTGCCGTAGAGGGCGAAGTTGTAGCTGAACTCGTTGAGGATGGTCTCCAGCCCCACGACCTCGCCGAGGAAGCCGTTGATCAGCATCATGTCGTGCACCAGACGGAAGCCGTCGGGGCTCAGCGATGCCTCGACCAGTGCGAGGGCCTTCTTTCGGACATCGGGTGGCTGGAACTCCAGGCGGAGGCCGGTGTCGAACTGCAGGAACTCCGGGTTGGCCCAGGTCTGCCACTCCACCGCGTCCACCGGGTGGAGCAGCTTGGCACGGCCCTCGTCATTCAGCGTTCAATGGACATCACTCTTCGGCGGCCTCACCCTGGAGCGGGGGAGTGATGCCGCGCACGAGTCAGCCCGGCCGCAGCGTGAGTTCGCGGCTGCTCGACATTCTCTTCACGTTTCGGCCCGGCGGGTCGCGCCTCACCCTGGCCGACCTGAACTGGGCACAGCTCTCGTGACCGCCACGGCCGAGCCAGCGCGAGGCCGCCGCCTCAGAAGTTCTCCACCAGCAAGGTCGCCAGCCACAGCAGCATCGCCAGCGCGGCGAGCAGGCCGATCGCCTGGACGACCCAGCGAGGAATCCTGTACATCGCGTCCATCCTCACCTCGGGTACTGCCTCCCTTCTACCCCCTCGAGCAGCGCCCAGTTCGATCTCGCTGGTCCGCTTTCAGTCGGTGGCGTGCCGTCCGGCGCGCCGCTGGCGGGGCAGGACCGGCTTGGCGGGAGTGGTGAGCGTGAGCTGGCGGACGAGCTGCTGGAAGGAGAGCAGGGCGGTGACCGGCGGTAGGGCCGCCACCGCCATCGCGATCGGCGTCTTGGGGGCGTGGGCGACGCACAGGCACATCGCGACGGCGGAGAAGAGCAGCACCACGGCCCAGGAGTGCGCGGCGCGGCGGCGGTGCAGCGCGGCTCGCAGGATGGACAACGAGGCCACCAGCCACGGCCCGTAGACCAGCAGCGGCCACCATGCCGCCAGCCCATGGGCCCCCGGGGAGGCCACACGACGGAGCGGGTCGTAGGCGACCAGCGCGCCGAGCACGCTCACCATGGCCACGATCACCGCGGTCAGTGCCGCGATGGACAGGCTCAGCACCTTCAGCCACGGCCTCTGGAACCAACGGGCGCACCGCACCAGCCTGCTGGGCCGCCGACGGGCACCGCGTTTGCGCGGGATCGGGGGCGCCGTGGGGACGGGTGCGACGGGTGCACCGGTCTGGAGCAGCCGGGTCAGGTCCTGGTCGAAGTCCCACTCGGTGTGCAGGCCTTCGGGGACCGTGGGGTCGAGCACGTCCGCTCCGAAGGAGCCCGACTGATATCCAGTGCTGTCCAACCCGTCCTCGGGCTGGGGCCAGTAACCGCTCATGCCGTCACCGTGCCCTGCGGGCTCATCGTCGCCATGCACTCCCCAACGAGGGGAAAATTAGCTGGATACGCCCAATTTAAAAGCAATGTACCCATATTGATGTGCTTAGTTACTCATCGGATCTCCGGCCTCGGTCGATGTGTGGTCGATCTCTCGTCCGAGGGGCAGATCGCGAGGTCACGGCGTGTGGGGACCTTCGATGGGCAGCCCCGAACGGACCTCCCGTATGGCCGCCCGTAAGGGGTGAGTCCAGAGTCGTACTAAGATTTCCGGCTTGTTACGGAGCTGGAGCCGGACAACCCCAGGCAGACCTGCGGGCCCGCCAGCGCCCCGGAGGTTTCCGGGAACGAGAGGCGAGGACGCGATGGCAGCCATACACGAGAGCAGTGCTCTCGGTGTGCTCGACGCAGAGATCCGCGAACAGTTCGGCGATACGGCACGTTTCTCCGCGGGCCCCGCGACCTCGCCCCGCACTCTTGTCGACGTCTTCGAGGCCTCCGTCCGCTCGTACCCGGACGAGCTCGCTCTGGACGACGGGACCCGCCCCCTGACGTACCGGGCGCTGGCCGTCGAGGTCGAGAACCTGCGGCGGCGCCTGAGCACCGCCGGGGTCGGCCTCGGCGACCGGGTCGGCGTACGCGTCCCCTCCGGGACCAATGACCTGTACGTCGCCATCCTCGCCGTACTGGCCGCAGGCGCCGCCTATGTGCCCGTGGACGCCGAAGACCCCGACGAGCGCGCCGAGTTGGTGTTCGGCGAGGCCGGAGTGCGGGCGGTCGTCGGGGCCGGGCACCAGCTGACCGTCGGTGAGAAGAGCGAGACGCCCGCCGCGCGGCCCGGTACCGAGCACGACGCCTGGATCATCTTCACCTCCGGCTCGACCGGGAAGCCCAAGGGCGTCGCCGTCAGTCACCGCAGCGCCGCCGCCTTTGTGGACGCCGAGGCCGGGCTGTTCCTCACCGAGGAGCCGATCGGGCCCGGCGACCGGGTCATGGCCGGGCTGTCCGTCGCCTTCGACGCGTCCTGCGAGGAGATGTGGCTGGCCTGGCGGTGCGGGGCCTGTCTGGTGCCCGTGCCGCGTTCCCAGGTGCGCAGCGGTGCCGATCTCGGGCCCTGGCTGGTGGAGCAGGAGATCACCGTGGTGTCCACGGTGCCGACGCTGGCCGCCCTGTGGGAGCCGGAGGCCCTCAACGACGTCCGGCTGCTGATCTTCGGCGGCGAGGCCTGCCCGCCCGAGCTGGTCCAGCGGCTCGTGACCGAGGGACGCGAGGTCTGGAACACGTACGGGCCGACCGAGGCCACCGTCGTCGCCTGTGCCTCGCTGATGAGCGGCGAGGAGCCGATCCGGATCGGGCTGCCGCTGAACGGCTGGGAACTGGCCGTCGTCGACGAGGCCGGGGAGCCCGTGCCGATGGGCGGCAGCGGTGAGCTGGTGATCGGCGGGGTTGGCCTTGCCCGCTATCTCGACCCGGAGAAGGACGCGGAGAAGTACGCCCCGCTGGAGTCGTTGGGCTGGAAGCGTGCGTACCGCAGCGGTGACCTGGTCAAGGCCGAGCCGGAGGGGCTGGTCTTCCTCGGGCGGGCCGACGAACAGATCAAGCTCGGCGGGCGGCGGATCGAGCTGGGCGAGGTGGACGCCGCGTTGCAGGCCCTCCCGGGTGTCCAGGGCGCGGCTGCCGCCGTGCGCAGCGCGCGCAGCGGCAACCAGCTGCTCGTCGGCTATGTGGTGACGCAGGACGGCTGGGACCACGCGGCGGCCGTCGAGAAGCTGCGTGCCGAACTGCCCGCGGCCCTGGTGCCGTTGCTCGCGCCCGTCGACGAGCTGCCGACGCGTACGTCCGGCAAGGTCGACCGGAACGCGCTGCCGTGGCCGCTCGAAGGCATGGAGACCGGTGGCCCCGCCGAGCAGCTGTACGGCACCGAGGCCTGGCTCGCCGAGCAGTGGAGCGAGGTGCTCGGCATCCCGGTGGGCGGCGCGCGGGACGACTTCTTCGCGATCGGTGGCAGCAGCCTGGCCGCCGCCCAGCTCACCACCAGGCTGCGCACCCGCTACCCCAGCGCCGCCGTGGTCGACCTCTATCAGCACCCCGTGCTGCGCAAGCTGGCCCGGCATCTGGAGAAGTCCGCGCAGGGCGACGGCGCCGCCCGCGAGATCGCGCCGGTGCCGCTGCGGGCCAAAGTCGTTCAACTGCTTCTGCTGGTCCCGCTGTTCATGATCCTCGGGCTGCGCTGGACGGTGGCGCTGACCGCGCTCGGCAACGTGCTGCACTGGTTCGGCCCCTACCCGTGGGCGCCGACCGCCAACTGGTGGCTCGTGGCGGCGGGAGCCGTCGTGCTCTTCAGTCCTCCGGGGCGGCTCGCGATCGCCGCGGGCGGTGCCCGGCTGCTCCTGCGCGGAGTGAAGCCCGGCCGGTATCCCCGCGGCGGGAGCGTGCATCTGCGGCTGTGGACGGCGGAGCGGCTCGCCGAGTTCAGCGGTGCGACCTCGCTGACCGGGTCCTGGCTGGAGCGGTACGCGCGGGCGCTCGGCGGCAAGATCGGCCCCGATGTGGATCTGCACTCGCTGCCGCCGGTGACCGGCATGCTCAAGCTCGGCCGCGGTGCCGCCGTCGAGTCCGAGGTGGACCTGTCCGGGCACTGGCTGGACGGCGACCGCCTGGAGATCGGCCCCGTCAAGGTGGGCGCCGGCGCGGTGGTCGGCACCCGCGGCATGCTCTTCCCGGGCGCCCGCGTCGGCAAGCGGGCCGAAGTGGCCCCCGGTTCCGCCGTCTCGGGGCACATCCCCACCGGTCAGCGCTGGGCGGGCGCGCCCGCCGTCAAGCTAGGCAAGGCGAAGCGGGACTGGCCCAAGGAGCGCCCGCGGAAGGGGACGTACTGGCGTGTGATGTACGGCGCGACCGGGTTCGCCCTGAACGCGCTGCCGCTGGTCGCGGGCCTTGCCGCCCTCCTCGTGGCGAGCCTCTTCGTCTCGCCGGACGCCGGGCTCGGCGGGGCCCTGCGGGGCGCCGCGCTCGCGCTGGTGCCGGCGACGCTGACCTTCGGTTTCACGTATGCGCTGCTCCTGCTGATCTCCGTACGGCTGCTCAGTCTGGGCCTGCGTCCGGGGACGCATCCCACGCACAGCCGGATCGGCTGGCAGGCCTGGACGGTCACGCAGCTGATGGACCGCTCCCGCGAGACTCTGTTCCCGCTGTACGCCGGGCTGGTCACGCCGGTGTGGTTGCGGCTGCTCGGGATGAAGATCGGGCGGGGCGCCGAGGTGTCCACCGTCCTCGCGCTGCCCAGCCTCACGACGGTCGGCGAGGGCGCGTTCCTCGCGGACGACACACTGACCGCTCCGTACGAGCTCGGGGGCGGCTGGATGCAGATCGGGCGGGCGGAGATCGGCCGCCGTGCCTTCCTCGGCAACTCCGGGATGACCGCGCCGGGCCGCTCCGTGCCGGACGGTGGTCTGGTGGGCGTACTGTCCGCGACGCCGAAGAAGGCGAAGAAGGGCAGCTCGTATCTGGGGCTGCCGCCGGTGAAGCTGCCGCGGGCGACGAGTGACGGCGATCAGAGCCGTACGTACGACCCGCCCGCCCGGCTGCTGTGGGCGCGCGCTCTGGTCGAGCTGTGCCGGATCGTCCCGGTGTTCTGCTCGGCTGCGCTGGCCGTGGTGACGGTGGCCGCGCTGAGCGTGCTGGGGGCTTGGGCCTGGGCTCTCGCCGGTGTGGTGCTGCTGGCTGCCGGTGCGGCTGCCGCCGTGCTGTCGATCGTCGCGAAGTGGCTGCTCGTGGGCCGGCACCGGACCGGTGAACACCCGCTGTGGAGCGGCTTCGTGTGGCGCAACGAGCTCGCCGACACCTTCGTCGAGGTGGTGGCCGTGCCGTGGCTGGCCGGTTCCGTGCCCGGTACGCCGCTGATGTCGCTGTGGCTGCGCGGGCTCGGCGCCCGGATCGGCAAGGGCGTGTGGGTGGAGAGCTACTGGCTGCCCGAGACGGACCTGGTGACCCTTGAGGACGCCGCCACCGTGAACCGCGGCTGCGTCCTGCAGACCCACCTCTTCCACGACCGGATCTTGCGGACGGATACTGTGGTCCTCCGTGAGGGCGCCACCCTGGGCCCGGGCGGAATCGTTCTGCCCGGCAGCACCGTCGGGGCGCGCAGCACACTGGGACCCGCATCCCTCGTCATGGCGGCGGAATCCGTTCCCGACGACACCCGTTGGCTGGGCAACCCGATCGAAGCATGGCGTTCCTAGGCGCCGCCCGTACGGCGCCCGGGGCGGGGGCACCGGCATGTCGTACGAGCACAGGGCAGGGAGCGGACACAGCAGTGGTTCAGCGGACAGTGGGAGCGGACCCGTACTTCCCGGCGAACGGGGATGCCCGCTACCGGGTGCACCGGTACGAACTCGCCCTGGACTACCGTCCCGGCCCCAACCGGCTGTCCGGCACCGCCCGGCTCAACGCCATAGCCGGCCGGGCACCGCTCGCCGAGTTCCTGTTGAACCTCGCCGACTTCAAGGTGGGCCGGGTCCGGGTCGACGGCCGGGCGTCGCACTACACACACCGCGGCGGCCGGCTCCGTATCCGCCCGGCGAAGCCGATCCGGGCCGGGGCCGCCTTCACGGTGGAGGTGCACTGGTCGGGCAATCCCAAGCCGGTACGCAGCCCCTGGGGCGGGCTCGGCTGGGAGGAGCTGGAGGACGGGGCGCTGGTCGCCAGCCAGCCGGTCGGGGCGCCGTCCTGGTACCCGTGCAACGACCGGCCCGCCGACAAGGCCTCGTACCAGCTGTCGATCACCACGCCGTCCGCGTACTCGGTCGTGGCGGGCGGCCGGCTGCTGACCCGGACGACGAAGGCCTCGACGACCACCTGGGTCTACGAGCAGTCGGCGCCCACCTCCAGCTACCTGGTCGGGCTGTCCATCGGCAAGTACCAGACGGTGCTGCTCGGCGACCCGGGCCTCGGCGGTGTGCCGCAGGCCGGGCACATCCCGGCGCATCTGCTCACCCCGTTCTCCCGGGACTTCGCGCGGCAGCCCGCGATGATGGAGCTGTTCGAGGAGGTCTTCGGCCCGTATCCGTTCGGTGAGTACGCGGTCGTCGTCACCGAGGAGGAGCTGGACGTCCCCGTGGAGGCGCAGGGGTTGTCCCTGTTCGGCGCCAACCACGTGGACGGGGGGCGGGGTTCGGAGCGCCTTGTCGCGCACGAGCTGGCACACCAGTGGTTCGGCAACAGCGTGAGCATCGCCGACTGGCGGCACATCTGGCTGAACGAAGGGTTCGCGAAGTACGCGGAGTGGCTCTGGTCGGAGCGGTCGGGCGGGCGCAGTGCGCAGGCACTCGCCGCTTTGGCGCACCGGAAGCTGGCCGGGATGCCGCAGGACCTTCAACTGGCGGACCCGGGGCGCAAGTTGATGTTCGACGACCGGCTTTACGAGCGTGGCGGGCTGGTGCTGCACGCTGTGCGCTGTGCATTGGGTGACGAGGCGTTCTTCCGGATGCTGCGCGCTTGGGCGGCGCTGCATCGGGGTGGGGCGGTGACGACGGAGTCGTTCAAGCGGCACGTCGCGCGGTATGCGTCCGATTCGCTGGACGACCTGTTCGCGGCGTGGCTGCACGAGACGGCGCTTCCGCCGCTGCCGTCCGCCTCCGGCGTGGTTATTCCGGCTCGTCCGCCGTACCCGCCGGGTGCCTCCGGCGGTTGAGCAGTTGGGTTCGTTGTCGGGTGCGGCTCCGTTGTGGCTGGTCGCGCAGTTCCCCGCGCCCCTGGGATCGTTGGGGTGCGGGGCCGCGGGCCGGTGCGTCAGTCCGTCGCAGGCGGGGCATACGACCCTGGCCTGGTACAAGGCCCTGGTTCTCCGAGACAGAACCTAAGCGACGGACATACGACGCACCGGCCCACGTCCCCTCCCGCCGGAGGGAAGCTGCGGGTAGTTGGGGGTGCGGGCTCCCTCCGGGGACTGGCTTTTCCGGGCCGCGGCTGCCTTCCGGGACGCGGGCTTGCTCTGGGCGCTGGCCCCTTCCGGTCGCGGGGGAGCCGCAGGCTTTTGCTTTTAGGGGCGCGGGGAACTGCGCGACCAGCCACGACGCACCCGCAGCCGCGACACGAAGTGTCACCACCCACCCCTTGGCGGGGCCTGGGGCGCAGCCCCAGGCGGGGCCCGGGCACAATGGGGCCATGTCCCGACGTGGTTCTCGGCAGCGGTCGCGTGGTCTTGCGGCGGATGCCGGTGCGTGCCCCTGCGGCCTCGGCGCGGCGTACGAGAGGTGTTGTGGTCGCCTGCACTCGGGTGCTCAAGGGGCGGCGACTGCCGAGGCGCTGATGCGGTCGCGGTACTGCGCGTTCGTGCGGCGCGACGAGGCGTACCTGCTGCGGACCTGGCATCCGCGGACCCGGCCGGCGCGCGTGGAGTTCGACCCTGGGATGCGGTGGACCGGGCTGGAGATTCTCGGTACGGGTGAGGGGTCGGCGTTCCACAGCGCCGGGACCGTGACCTTCCGGGCCTCGTACGCTGGTGGCTCGCTGCAGGAGCGGAGCCGGTTCGAGCGGGTCGACGGGGCGTGGGTGTACGTCGACGGGGAGTTCCTCGAGTAGGCGGGCTCAGGGCGCCAGTATGTCCAGCTCCTGGAGGGCGCCCACCGCGATCTCGCGGGTCAGCTCCTCGGCGCGGGCCGCGTCGCGCTCCCGTACCGCCTCGGCGAGCTTGACGTGCAGGGTGACGGCGGCCGGGTCGGGGTCCCAGAACATGACCTGGTGGTGGGTGCGGCCCGTCAAGACCTCTGCGACGACGTCGCCGAGACGGGCGAACATCTCGTTGCGGGACGCGTTGAGGATGACCCGGTGGAAGGCGATGTCGTGGAAGAGGTACTTCTCGAGCTGGTGGCCGCGTGAGGTGGCGACCATGCCCAGGGCGCACTCGGTGAGTTCGGCGCACTCTTCGGCCGTGGCGTGCTGGGCGGCCAGGCCCGCGGCGACCGGTTCGACGGCGGAGCGCAGCACGGTGAGCGAGCGCAGCTGGCGCGGGCGGTCGGCGCCCGCGAGACGCCACCGGATGACCTGCGGATCGTAGACGTTCCACTCGGAGGTGGGGAGCACCGTCACGCCGACCCGGCGACGGGACTCGACCAGGTGCATCGACTCCAGGACCCGTACGGCCTCCCGCATCACCGACCGCGACACCTCGAAGCGCTGCGCCAGCTCGTCGGTGCGCAGCACGCTGCCCGGCGGGTACTCACCCGCGGTGATGGCAGGACCGAGGCTCTCCAGTACATGGCCGTGCAGCCCCCGGCCCGGTGTGCTCATGGGGTTCAGCCTACGAGGCGGCCCACGCGGAGAAAAAGTCAGACTTTTATGCCACAGACTCTTGAATTCGTATGACCAATGAGTTTCAGTGTCGTGCACGGATGCGGCACCCGACATCGAACGCTCGATGTCCACCCGTCGATGCCGACTGCTCGATGTCAGCCATCCGATGACAAAGAAGAAGACAGCGAGAACACGATGAATCAACCGCGGTTCCCCCATGTCGTCGTGGTCATGGGCGTCGCAGGCACCGGCAAGACCACCGTCGGGCCCCCCATCGCCGACCGGCTCGGCGTGCCGTACGCCGAGGGCGACGACTTCCACCCCGAGGCCAACATCGCCAAGATGTCGGCCGGTACGCCGCTCACCGACGAGGACCGCAGGCCCTGGCTGGACGCCATCGGCCGGTGGGCGCACGAGCGGGCCGGTCTCGGCGGGGTGGTCAGCTGCTCGGCGCTGAAACGGAGTTACCGCGACCGCTTGCGGGCCTCCGCGCCCGGCGTCGTCTTCGTCCATCTCACGGGTGACCGCAAACTCATCGAGGACCGGATGGCGCACCGTAAGGGGCACTTCATGCCGACGGCGCTGCTGGACTCCCAGTTCGCCACCCTCCAGCCGCTCGAGGCGGACGAGGCGGGTGTCGCCGTGGACGTCTCCGGCAGTCCGGAGGAGATCGCCGAGCGGGCTGTGACCGCTCTTCAGGACCTCGACCGGTAACTCCCTCGCCCAGTAACGCTCCGGGAACTCCCCCGAGCAGTAACTCCCCCTCCCCCCAAGCCATTCAAGGAAGAGCACCGTGACCAGTCTCAGTGTCGAGATGCTGGCAGCGGACCCCGTCGAGCCGATCACCTCGGCGGGTCACGCGCAGCTGGGCATCGCCGTTCTGGCGGGCATCGCCGTCATCGTCCTGCTCATCACCAAGTTCAAGCTGCACGCCTTTCTCGCGCTGACCATCGGGACGCTGGCGCTGGGCGCCATCGCCGGGGCGCCGCTCGACAAGGCCATCACCAGTTTCAGCGCAGGCCTCGGCTCGACGGTCGCCGGCGTCGGTGTCCTCATCGCCCTCGGTGCCATCCTCGGCAAGCTGCTCGCGGACTCCGGCGGCGCGGACCAGATCGTCGACACGATCCTCGCGAAGGCGGGCGGACGTTCGATGCCGTGGGCGATGGTGCTGATCGCCTCGGTGATCGGGCTGCCGCTGTTCTTCGAGGTCGGCATCGTGCTGCTGATCCCGGTCGTCCTGATGGTGGCCAAGCGCGGCAACTACTCGCTGATGCGGATCGGTATCCCTGCCCTCGCGGGGCTGTCCGTGATGCACGGTCTGATCCCGCCGCACCCCGGCCCGTTGGTCGCGATCGACACCGTGAAGGCGGACCTCGGTGTCACCCTCGCCCTCGGCCTGCTCGTCGCCATACCGACCGTGGTCATCGCAGGCCCGATGTTCTCGAAGTACGCGGCCCGCTGGGTGGACGTCCCCGCCCCCGAGAAGATGATCCCCCAGCGCACCTCCGACGATCTGGAGAAGCGTCCCGGCTTCGGCGTCACCATCGCCACCGTGCTGCTGCCGGTCGTGCTGATGCTGGCCAAGGCCCTGGTGGACATCGTCATCGACGATCCCGAGAACACGGTGCAGCGCGTCTTCGACGTGATCGGCTCCCCGCTGATCGCGTTGCTCGCGGCCGTGGTCGTCGGCATCTTCACCCTCGGCCGGGCGGCCGGCTTCACCAAGGACCGGATCTCTACGACGGTCGAGAAGTCCCTCGGTCCGATCGCGGGCATCCTGCTCATCGTCGGCGCGGGTGGCGGTTTCAAGCAGACGCTGATCGACTCCGGTGTGGGTCAGATGATCCTGGACATATCCGAGGACTGGTCGATACCCGCGCTGCTCCTCGCCTGGCTGATCGCGGTGGCGATCCGGCTGGCGACCGGGTCCGCCACCGTCGCCACGATCTCGGCCGCCGGGCTTGTCGCGCCGCTTGCGGCCGATATGTCGACTGCGCACGCGTCTTTGCTGGTGCTGGCGATCGGGGCGGGTTCGCTGTTCTTCAGCCATGTGAACGATGCCGGGTTCTGGCTGGTGAAGGAGTACTTCGGCCTCGATGTCGGCCAGACGATCAAAACGTGGTCGGTGATGGAGACCATCATCTCGGTGGTCGCCGGGGGTGTGGTGTTGCTGTTGTCGCTCGTTATTTAGCGGGGTTCGACACCTCGGGTGGGGGCGGGTTTTCTTTCCCCAGCCCCGCCCCTTCCCGAAACTGGGGGCTGCGCCCCCAGCCCCCGCCAGGGGGTGGGGTGACACTGCGTGTCGCGGCTGCGGTTGCGTTGTGGCTGGTCGCGCCCCGCGGCGGAGCCGCTGATGTCACAGCCCCGCGCCCCTGAATCGTAAATAGATGGCGTCCAAGGTCAACAAGGCTCTGTCGCCATCGATTTACAAGATCACTGGGTGTCGCCGTCAGGCGACCGGACTACTGAAAAACCAAAGCCTGCGACCCCCCGCGCCCGGAGAAAGCACGCGCCCCGGAAGGGCACGTGCCCCGGGAAAGCCGGTACCCGCGACTGCCCGCAGTCTCCAACCGGCGGGAGGGGACGTGGGGCGGTGCGTCGTATGCCCGTCGCTCAGGTTCTGTCTCAGGTCACCCCGCACGTGTACCGACACCGGGCCGTATGCCCGGCCTGCGACGGACTGACGCACCGGCCCACGGCCCCGACCCGCACCCGCACCCGCACCCGCACCCGCACCCGACAAACCGCACCCCACTACGGGCGCCAAAGCGAATGCTCCCGCTTTGCCCACTCCCTGCTCACCGACCCCGTCCGCATCCCCCGCCGCGCCTCCGGATCCGCCAGTGCCATGCCGATGTGTCCGGCCAGGACGATGCCGATCGTCAGGGCCAGCCAGTCGTGGACGAACGTGGCGCTCGTGCGCCAGACGAGTGGTGTGAGGTGCGTGAACCACATCATCAGCCCCGTACCGAGCATCACCAGCGTCGCCCCGGCGATCCACGCCGCGTACGTCTTCTGACCCGCGTTGAACTTGCCGGCCGGACGCGAGGCGCCGTGGGCGTCACGCCGCAGAGCCGACCGCAGCCACACGCGGTCATGCGCCCCGAACCGGTTCAGCAACCGCAGGTCCGCGCGGAACGCGCGGGAGGCGAGCCCCACCAGCACCGGAACCGGCAGCAACAGTCCAGACCACTCATGCACCACGACCACCAGTGCACGGCGCCCGACCAGTTCCGCCAGCTGGGGCACGTACAGGCAGGCGGCAGTCACCACGCACAGCCCCATCAACACAGCCGTCGCTCGGTGCACCCAACGCTCACCCCGACTGAACCGCCGCACCCGCGCGGAGCCGCCGGAGACGGCAGAGACGGCGGGCTCGTCGGGGTGAACCGGATCGGCCGGTCGCGCCGAACCAGCCGCCGACCCAGCCGCCGACGGAGTCTCAGGTGACTTCATCGTCACGTCCGTTCGAGCGTCCCACCCACGCGTCCACGTCGTAACCGCGCTTCTCCCAGTAGCCAGGACGGACGTCCGACGTGAGGGTGATGCCGGAGAGCCACTTCGCGGACTTGTAGAAGTACATGGGGGCGACATAGAGGCGGACGGGGCCGCCATGGGAGTGGGACAGGCCCTTGTCCTGCATACGGAGGGCGACGAGGACGTCGTCGCGGCGGGCCTGGGACAGTGTCAGGCTCTCCGAGTACGCACCGTCGAAGCATGTGAAGCGCACCGCTCCGGCCGAGGACCGCACCCCGGCCGCGTCCAGCAACCGCGACAGCCGTACGCCTTCGAAGGGCGTGTCCGGCACTCGCCAGCCCGTGACGCACTGGACGTCGCGGACCATCCGGGTCTGCGGCAGGGCGCGCAGCTCGTCGAGCGTGTACGTGGTGGGACGGTCCACCAGCCCGTCGATGGTGAGGCGGTAGTCGTCCTCGCCCTTCTTCGGGACGGACGAGGTGACCGAGTAGTAGCGGAAGCCGCCGCCGTTGGGCAGGAGGCCGGTCAGTCCGGTGGGGTCCTTGTCCGCGGCCCCGCCGAGGAAGGACTCGAGGCCGCGCTGGAGCGTGGGCGCGGCGGCCACGCCCAGAGCGCCGAGTCCGAGGGTGCCGAGCAGGAGCCGCCGCCCTATGGGGGTGCCGCCCGGCTCTGGTTCCGATGCCATCGGTTGTTCCGAGTTCACGCATTGATTCGAGCACCCCTGGCCCCCGGAAAGCCAGGGATCAGGGGGTGCCCGTCAGTAATCCGTAACCACTGGCCTCAGGAGCCGGACTCCGCCACCTTGTCCAGCTGGAAGGCCTCGTTCCCGAGCCCGATACGGGCGTGCGCCGCGGGGTTGCGTGTGCGCAGCAGCAGGCCCTGGAGGAGGCCGAGGAGGGCGGCCAGCACGATGATGCCCGGCAGCACCCAGGTCAGCGCGGAGCCGGGGCCCGCGCCCACGAGTACGTCGAAGTCCGTGACGCTGTAGAACGCGATGACCAGGAGCGCGACGCCCGCGACCGCGGACGCGGCCAGCCGCCAGGCCTGCGCACCGGCCGCGCCACGGCGGACGAAGAAGACGATGACCGAGAGCGAGGCGGTCGCCATGAGCAGGATGACGCCGAGCGCTCCGATGTTGCCGAACCAGGTGAACAGCTGCAGCACGGGCGCGGTCGGGTCACCGGTCGGCTTGTCGTCGGCCACCGCGAAGCCCGCTACGACCAGCACGGCAACGACGGTCTGCAAGAGCGAGCCCGTGCCGGGGGCACCGCTCGTGCCCGCCGTGCGGCCGAACGAGGAGGGCAACAGCCCCTCCCGGCCCATGGCGAAGGCGTACCGCGCGACGACGTTGTGGAAGCTGAGCAATGCCGCGAACATGCCGGTCACGAACAGGACATGGAGGACATCCGTGAACGTCTCGCCGAGCCGCGACTGGGTGAGGAAGAACAGCAGCCCGGCACTCTGCTCCTGCGCGGTGCCCACAATCGCTTTGGGTCCGGCGGCGACGGTCAGCGCCCAGGAACTGAAGGCGAAGAAGACGGCGACGAAGCCGACCGCGAGGAACATCACGCGCGGAACCAGGATGTGCGGACGGCTGGTCTCCTCGGCGTACACGGGGGCCTGTTCGAAGCCGAGGAAGGCGGCGACGCAGAAGCACAGGGCGGTGCCGAGGCCCGCCCCGCTGAGAGTGTCCGGGTTGAAGGCGTGCAGCGACAGGCCCTCCGCGGCGGGGTCGGCGACGGCCGCGATGTCGAAGATGACGACGAGCGCCACCTCGATGAGCAGCAGGACGCCGAGTACGCGCGCGTTGACGTCGATCTTCAGCCAGCCGAGCGCGCCGACGACGAGCGCGGCCACCAACGCCGGTATCCACCAGGCGATTTCGAGGTCGAGGTAGGTGGCGAACAGCCCGGACACCTCGAAACCGAAGATGCCGTAGATGCCCACCTGGAGGGCGTTGTACGCGACGAGTGCGACCGCCGCCGCAGCGGAGCCCGCGGTGCCGCCGAGGCCGCGGGCGACGTACGCGTAGAAGGCGCCGGCGTTGTGGACGTGGCGGCTCATCTCCGCGTATCCGACGCTGAAGAGGACGAGCACCACTCCGAGGATGACGAAGAGCAGCGGCTGGCCGACGATGCCCATCACCGCGAATGCCGTGGGCATGACACCCGCGACCACCATGAGCGGAGCGGTGGCCGCGAGCACGGACAGAAGCAGGCCCGCCGTGCCGAGCCGGTCGGCGCGCAGTGCGCGCTCGTGCCCCTTGAAGGTGCTGATACCACTGCCGTCGGCTGCCGTTCTGCTCGCGCTCGAAGTGCTCGAGGGGTTCGAACTGCCCGTCGTCATCGCGGGATTGTCCTTTCGGATATTTCGGACCAAGTGCGGTCGCTTACTGCTCACTGGCTACTGCTCGCCTGCCGCTGATCACTGGTCACTGGTCATTGGTCACTTACTGCTGGTGTTCACGCCGTGCCGAGCACACTGTCGCGTGCGGCACGGAAGGCGGTGTACGGATCTCGGTCGGGGTACGCCCAGGGGGCCGGGGTCGCGTGCGGTCCGATGCGGTGGAACAGGGCGGCGGCCTCGGCGCCCCGGCCCTCGCAGAACTTGGCGTGGGCAAGGAAGTTGAGATCGACGTTGCTGCGCGGATGGTCGTCGCGCTCCCATTCGAGCCACCAGTCGAAGGCGGCCTTCATCACCTGGCGGGCCCGGCGGCCGACCCAGTGCCCGGAGGCCACGGGGTCGGCGGGTTCCCAGCCGGCGGCGGCCAGCACGCGATAGCGCTCGGCGTGCGCGACGACCGGCAGGATCGCCAACGGAGAGTCGGCGGGCGCCTGTTCGGCAGACCAGCTGGCGAAGTCGTACACCTCGTGCAGCGGATCCTGGCCCGCTCCGGGCCGGCGCTCGGCGAGCCGGGCGGTCATCAGGTGGTGGGCGTGGTGGTGGTCGGGGTGGCGGTGGCGTACCTCGTCGAAGAGCCGGACCACGTCCTCGTCGCTGCCCAGGGTGCGCTCCAGCATCAGCAGACCGAGCCAGGGCGTGGGGTCGGCGGGCGCGAGCGCCACCGCGCTGTGGCAGGCCTTGCGTGCCCGGTCCGGCTTCTCCTTGCCGTTCAGGGCGCGTTGCACGGAGGCGACGGCGAGCAGCACGGCGGCGTCGGCGGACTCCGGTTCGGCGAGCAGCCAGTCGCGGGCCCAGGCCTGCGTACTGGACTCCTGCGCGAGCACGGTGACGCGGTGCGCGCGGCGGTCCCAGTCGTCGCCGGTCGCCACGAGCAGCGCGCGTACGGCGGTCCATCGGCCCTGCGCCAACGCGGCCCGGGCTGTGATGAGTTCGGTGTCACCGAGAGCACCGTCGAAGGCATGGGCCGCGCGCTTGCGGCCGCGGCCGAGGGGTGGGGGTGGGGGTGGGGACACCGCTCGACTTCCTCACACGGCGGTCACATGCGCGACTGATCACGCACAGCCAACCTCCACCCAACGCTTACGTCAAGCCTGACAGGTTGCTTATTTGTGTCGATCGCCTCCGGAACAGGGCATCAGAGGCCCGGAGTTGGGAGCCCGGGCCTCACCTCATCCCTCAACTCCCGCCTCAGCTCACCGCCTTCGCCGCCGCGCGGCCCGCCGTCCGGCCCGAGAACAGGCAGCCGCCGAGGAACGTGCCCTCCAGGGACCGGTATCCGTGCACTCCTCCGCCGCCGAACCCGGCCGCCTCCCCCGCCGCGTACACGCCGGACAGCGGATCCCCGCCCTCCGTCAGCACACGTGAGGAGAGGTCCGTCTCCAGGCCGCCGAGGGTCTTGCGGGTGAGGATGTTGAGGCGTACGGCGATCAGCGGTCCGGCCTTGGGATCGAGGATGCGGTGCGGGGAGGCCGTACGGATCAGCTTGTCCCCGAGGAACTTCCGGGCCCCTCGGATCGCCGTCACCTGGAGGTCCTTGGTGAACGGATTCGCGATCTCCCGGTCGCGCGCGGTGATCTCGCGGCGCAGGACGGCCTCGTCGACGAGCGGCTCCTTCGTGAGCGCGTTCATGCCGCGGACCAGCGCGCTCAGGTCCTTCTCGACGACGAAGTCGACTCCGTTGTCCATGAAGGCCTTCACCGGACCGGGTACGTCGGCCCGCGCCCGCACGAAGACGTCTCTGACGGACTTCCCGGTCAGATCAGGATTCTGCTCGGAACCCGAGAGCGCGAACTCCTTGCCGATGATCCGCTGGTTGAGCACGAACCACGTGTAGTCGTGCCCGCTCTTCATGATGTGCTCCAGCGTGCCGAGCGTGTCGAAGCCCGGGAAGAGCGGCACGGGCAGTCGCTTGCCCCGCGCGTCCAGCCACAACGACGACGGGCCGGGCAGGATGCGGATGCCGTGGTTGTCCCAGATGGGGTTCCAGTTCTGGATGCCCTCGGTGTAGTGCCACATGCGGTCGCGGTTGATGAGGTGCGCGCCCGCGTCCTCGGCGATGGCGAGCATCTTGCCGTCGACGTGCGCGGGCACGCCGGAGATCATCCGCTCCGGCGGACTGCCCAGCCGTTCCGGCCAGTTTTCGCGTACGAGATCGTGATTGCCGCCGATACCCCCCGAGGTGACGATCACCGCCTGGGCCCGCAACTCGAAGGCACCGGCGACCGTGCGGCTGCTCTCCTGGCCCCTCTCCATGTCCGAGGGCTCGAGAATCTCCCCGGTGACCGTGTCCACCGTTCCCGCGCTTCGCGACAGTCCCGTCACCCGGTGCCGGAACTTCAGCTGGACGAGCCCGCGGGCCACCCCGGCCCGCACCCGCCGCTCGAAAGGCTCGACGAGCCCCGGGCCGGTTCCCCACGTGATGTGGAAGCGCGGCACGGAGTTGCCGTGCCCGTTCGCGTCGTAGCCACCGCGCTCGGCCCAGCCCACGACCGGGAAGAACCGCACGCCCTGGCCATGCAGCCAGGACCGCTTCTCACCAGCCGCGAAGTCGACGTACGCCTCGGCCCACTTCCGCGGCCAGTGGTCCTCGGAACGGTCGAATGCGGCGGTGCCCATCCAGTCCTGGAGCGCCAGCGCATGGCTGTCCTTGATCCGCATACGACGCTGTTCAGGCGAGTTCACGAAGAACAGTCCGCCGAACGACCAGTGCGCCTGACCGCCGATCGACTGCTCCGGCTCCTGGTCGAGGAGGATCACCTTGCGGCCCGCGTCGACGAGCTCCGCGGTCGCCGCCAGACCGGCGAGGCCCGCCCCGATCACGATCACATCTGCGTCGTACGCCATGAGCAGGTCCTCCTCGGCTTGTTACTGGTCGGTCAGATCTTTGGGCACGGACGTGACCGCGTCAACCTGTTGCCTCCGGCGGTTGGGCGGGTGGGTTCGTTGTCGGGTGCGGGTTGAGTGTGGCTTGTCGCGCCCCGCGGCGGAGCCGCTGATGTCACAGCCCCGCGCCCCTGGGCCACGCCCCCTCCCACCGGTGGGAGACTGCGGGCGCGTGGTGGTTTTGGCTGAGTGGAGCCGCAGGCTTTTCAGAGGCGCGGGGAACTGCGCGAGCAACCGCCCACCCACCCGCAGCAGACAACGAACCCAACCCGCCCAACCACCGGAGGCACCCGCACATATAGGGTCACCAACGTGATCGAATTCGTGCGGAACGTCCGGGTGTGGTTCGCACCCGAGCGGATCAGGGAGGACGGCGGCACGCCGGACTACCGGTTCTCGCTCGCCAACGAGCGCACGTTCCTGGCATGGCTACGCACCGCCCTCGCCCTGATCGGCGGAGGCTTCGCAGTGGATCAGTTCCTGCCGGATCTGCGATGGGGCTGGCGCGTAGGCCTGGCCCTCGGACTGCTCGCCGCAGGCGTCCTGTGCTCGCTGCGCGCGGTGAACCACTGGGTGCGCTGCGAGCGCGCGATGCGCAGGGGCGAGGACCTGCCGGTATCCCGCTTCCCGGCCCTGCTGAGCATCGTGATCGCGATCGTCGCCGTCGCGATGGTCGCGGTCGTGCTCTTCGGCTGGGAAGGCTGACAGCGACGTGACCGCACCCGACCGGGACCCCCAGGAGACCGGGGACACCCGGGACCCCGGCCTGCAACCGGAACGCACGCGGCTGGCATGGCGCCGTACGACCCTCGCCGGCACCGTCGTCGCCGTACTCGCCGCCAGAACCGCCCTCCAAAGCGGCCCGACAGCCGCGAGGGTCCTCACCTGCGCCCTGTGCGCAGCACTCTGGCTGGGCTTCCTCACCGTCGCCCATCACCGCATCCGCACCCTGACGACGACCGAGCGGAGCGGCCCCGCGGCGCTCACCCGGAGGCACGCGACCGCCGCCGCCCTGTACACCGTGGCCCTGGCCGCCTGTGCGGTGGCGCTCGTCCTGTGAACAGCCGGGGAGCAGACCCGTTCGCGTACATTCGCCCAGGCCGGGTAGCCAACAAACCCCGTGCGATCGAGACCCACGAGAGACCGATCACGTTTCGCCGCCCCACTGGACGACATACCGACCGGTCGGCATCATGATGAGAACCCCTACACCGGCGTACGGAGGAACACGATGAGCCCGGACCACCCGCCAGGTCTTGATCTTGACCGATTGCGCGGCCTGCTCGATGCCGAGCGGCCCGGTCTGGTCCACGGCCCGCTGACGGGCCGGCTGATCGAGGGCGGACGGTCGAACCTCACGTACGCCGTGACGGACGGCAGCGCGAAGTGGGTCGTCCGACGGCCTCCGCTGGGCCATGTCCTGGCCACCGCACACGATATGAAGCGCGAGCACCGGGTGATCAGCGCGCTGCACCCGACGGACGTCCCGGTACCGCGTCCGGTGCTGCTGTGCGAGGACGAGGAGGTGCTGGGCGCACCGTTCTACGTCATGGACTTCGTGGAGGGCACGCCGTACCGGACGGCCGAGCAGCTCGCCCCGCTCGGCCCGGAGCGCACCCGCGACGCGGTGCTGAGCCTCGTCGACACGCTGGTCGAGCTGCACGCGGTGGACCCCGCCGAGGCGGGACTGGCGGACTTCGGGCGCCCTGAAGGCTTCCTGGACCGGCAACTGCGGCGCTGGGGCAAGCAGTTGGACGCCTCCCGCAATCGAGAGCTGGCCGGGATCGACGAACTGCACGCCGCACTCGGGCGCGAGCTGCCGCACTCCCTCACGGCCACGGTCGTGCACGGCGACTACCGCCTGGACAACGTACTGATCGGGGAAGGCGACCGGATCACGGCCATCCTCGACTGGGAGATGTCGACGCTCGGCGATCCGCTCACGGACCTCGGACTGCTGGTGATGTACAGCAAACCGCTCGGCGCGCCCGACTCTCCCGTGTCCACGACCGCCGAGGCCGCCGGGCATCCGGAGCCCGCCGAACTGATCGAACGGTACGCCGCGCGCTCGGGGCGCGACGTGTCCGCCGTCGCCTGGTACACGGCGTTCGCCTGGTTCAAGCTGGCCGTGATCCTTGAAGGCATCCACTACCGCTACACGCTCGGCCAGACGGTCGGCGCGGGCTTCGACCGCATCGGCGAGCTGGTGCCCGTGTTCATCGAGCACGGTCTGACCACTCTTCAGGAAGGCTGACCAGCAATGGACTTCGCTTTCGACGCGCGCACCGAGGAGCTGCGCGCCAAGCTGCTCGCCTTCATGGACGAGTACGTCTATCCGGCCGAGACAGTCGCCCATGAACAGCGGGCGGAGCTCGCCTCACCGTGGGACACCCCCGCTGTCGTAGAGGAGCTGAAGGCCGAGGCGCGACGGCAGGGGCTGTGGAATCTCTTCCTGCCGGACACCGAGTACGGTGCCGGGCTGACGAACCTCCAGTACGCGCCGCTCGCCGAAATCACCGGCCGTTCCCCGCAGTTGGCGCCGACGGCGACGAACTGCGCGGCGCCCGACACGGGGAACATGGAGGTGCTCGCCCAGTTCGGCGACGAGCAGCAGAAGAAGCAGTGGCTTCAGCCGCTGCTGGCCGGCGAGATCCGCTCGGCGTTCGCGATGACCGAGCCGGAGGTGGCCTCCTCGGACGCCACCAACATCACCACGCATATCGAGCGCGACGGCGACGAGTACGTCGTCACCGGCCGCAAGTGGTACATCTCCGGGGCGATGAACCCGGACTGCAGGATCTTCATCGTGATGGGCAAGACGGACCCGGACGGGACCGACATCCGCCGACAGCAGTCCATGGTGCTGGTGCCCCGCGACACCCCGGGCGTCGAGATCCGCCGCGCCATGCAGGTCTACGGCTACGAGGACCACTCACACGGCGGGCACGCGGAGGTCGTCTTCCACCAGGTACGGGTCCCCGTGGGCAATCTGATCGGCGAGGAGGGCGGCGGCTTCGCCATCGCCCAGGCGAGGCTCGGTCCGGGCCGTATCCACCACTGCATGCGGCTGATCGGCATGGCCGAACGGGCCATCGAGCTGATGTGCCGACGAGCCGTCTCACGGACCGCCTTCGGCAAGCCGCTCGCCCAGCAGGGCGTCGTGCAGAACTGGATCGCGGACGCGCGTGTGGCCGTCGAGCAGCTGCGGCTGCTGGTCCTGAAGACGGCCTGGATGATGGACACCGTCGGCAATCGCGGTGCGCACACCGAGATCCAGGCGATCAAGATCGCGACTCCGCGGACGGTCGTCGACATCCTCGACAAGGCCGTTCAGCTGCACGGCGCGGGTGGCGTCAGCCAGGACTTCCCGCTGGCCGAACTGTGGGCGAGCGCCCGCACGCTGAAGCTCGCCGACGGTCCGGACGAGGTGCACCAGCGGTCGCTGGCGCGCCGGGAGATCAAGCAGTACCTCTAAGTCCCTCAGGGGCGCAGAGCCCGCAGCAGCAGGTCGGCGAGGTGGTCGGCCACCTGCTGCGGGCTCAGCGGCCCGTCGGGGCGGTACCACGTCGACAGGTGGTGGACGGAGCCGAAGTGGTAATCCACCACCAGGTCGGCGGGCGTCGCCTTGGAGAAGACGCCCGATTCCTGGCCCTCCTCGATCAGGGCGCGGAAACGTTCGTGGTAGCGGCGGCGCTCGGCGCGTACCTGTTTGTTCTTCTCGGGGCTGAGGTGGTGCATGGAGCGCCAGAAGATCGACGCGTCGTCGAGGTTGTCGATCGTCGTGACGACCACGTCGGCCGCGGCACCCCGCAGCCGCTCCTCCACGGGTGCGTCGGCCTCCGCGAAGGAGTCCAGTCGCTCCTGCTGCAGGCGCAGCACGCGCGCGTACACCTCGTGCAGCAGATCGTCCTTGGAGCCGAAGTAGTGGTACAGCGCGCCTTTGGTGACGCCCGCCGCCTCAACGATCTCCTGCACCGAGGTGCGGTCGTATCCCTGCTCGGCGAAGAGTCTGGTGGCGGCCGCCAACAGCCGCCTCGGGACGGGCGTACCGTCCCCGTCCATCGTCTTGGGCACCGCCGCCACCTGCCTTTCCGAAGGTCACCAACCGTTGTCCGTGCTGCCCGCGATGACCTTACGGGCAGCAGCTCCCGCCGGAGGATCTTCCCACTGCCCTATTTCGGCAAGCAGGGCAGGTTCACGACCTGACGAGGGCGTTGTACGGGGCCAAGTCTCTCCCTCCGCTTCGCAGGGAGTGCGCCGGGGTCCGACTTGACCGCGTACAGGCGAGTCGTCACACTCCGTCAGCCTCCCATTTCTGCTGAATGTGGTTCATATTCGTCAGCCAGCGATCCGGGTCGCCGGCCCGCGCCTGGTAGTACCCGGCGACCTCGGGGTGCGGCAGGATCAGGAAACGGTCGTCCTCCATGCCCGCGAAGAGCGCGTCCGCGACCTCGTCGGGCTCGATAGCGGTCGGCTGGAGCACAAGATCGCCCGCGCTGCCCGTGTTGGCGAGCATGTCCGTCCGTACGCCCTGAGGGCAGATCGCGTGCACCTTGAGACCACGATGGCGGTACGTGAGCGACAGCCACTCGGCGAAGGCGTACGCACCGTGCTTGGTGACGCTGTAGGGCGCGGCACCGACCATGGTGAGCAGCCCGGCCGCCGAGACCGTCGAGATGAACCGACCACTGCCGCGCTCCAGCCACCCGGGGATCAACTCATGCGCCGCACGCACGTGCGCCATGACATTCACATCCCAGGCCATGGCCCAGACCTTCTCATCAGCCGCTTCCGTACCCGCGGAAGCGAGCCCCGCGTTGGCGCAGTAGACATCGACCGTGCCACCGAGCGCGTCCCGAGCCTCGCCCACGATCGCGGAGGCATCCCCCGCCACCGCGATACCACCGATCTCCTCGGCAACGGCCTGGGCCTTCACCCCGTCCAGATCATTGACGACAACCCGAGCCCCCTCAGCAGCGAACCGCCGGGCCAGCGCCGCCCCGATCCCGCCCCCCGCTCCGGTGACGACCACTCCGGCATCCTGCAAGGCTTCCACCCTCGGTCTCCTCACCACGACACGACGAGAATCGGCTGAGCATCAACACTGACGCGAACAGACTAACCGGTCGGTATGTAGCGAGGGAAGGGATGGCACAGGACGACGCGTCGGACAGCGGCGGCGGGGGCGAGGAAACCCCGCCCCCGCCGCCGGAGGGAACCGTCACGCCCCCGGAGGGACCCGTTACCGATGCCTACCGATGCCCGGGGAACTCCACGACCTGCTGGTACGTGGGCCGGTTCTGCCACTGGATCGGCCGGTGCTTGATGCCACCCACCGCTCGCTGGACGATGGCGTCCGAGCACCACTGGTCGCCGGCCGAGCAGACGTCGTCGCCCGGGTAGACGACGTTGGCGGGCTTGGCCGCGGCCTGGCTCAGGCTCGTCAGCAGAGCCGTCCGGCAGGCGTCGAGGTCGCCGTCGCCGCAGTAGGTGCGGCCCAGTTTGCCCTCCACCGGGTCACCCAGGACCGTACGGAGGTCCTTGTCGACGTAGCCCCACCAGCCGTACTGGAAGGCCGAGCCCGCGTGCGCGCCGGTCGCGCCGTGGCCGGCGGACGGTGACTCGTCGACCGTGAGCTGCGCGGTCAGCGCGTCCCACAGCTCCTGTCCGAGCCCCGGCTTGAACTCGGCCTCGACGAGCAGTGGCCACCACGCGTCCATGACCCGGATCGCGTCCGTGTGCGCATACTTCTTCGAGTTCGCGGACGTCTGCTTGCGCTGAGCACCCGCCTTCAGCCAGGCCTCCAGCTGGTCGACCGCCTTGACCTGCGCCGGATCACTGATCGGCTTGCTGCGCAGAACCTTGAGGAGTTCCGGCAGCACCTGCTCGCCGCGCAGGTCGACGACCGCGGCCTCGGCCATCGCCTTGGTCAGGGACGCCCTGGTGACACCCCCCTTGTCGACGAGCTTCTTCACCCGGTCGTCGAGGAGATCACCACGATGGACCGCGCCCATGCTGAAGTTGGCGGAACTGAAGTCCTTGACCTGCTTGTTGTTCCAGGAGATGTAGTAGTCCTGGTTGAGCGACTGCGGATGCTCGGCGGGTGGCGCCAGCGCGGCCGTGTTGTGCTCCGGGGCGAAGTCCCGCCACTCGTACGCCTTCTCGGCCTTCACCGGGAAGGACCCGTCGACGTCCTTCGCGCGCACCGGGTGACTGCCGCTCATGTAGTAGGCGGTGTCACGGGAGTCAGCGTAGAACCAGTTGAAGGCGTACGAGATGTTCTGTGCCGCCTTCTGGAAGGACTTCGCGTCCTTCACGTACGAGGGGTCGTTCATCATCTGGAAGCCGATGACGGAGTCGGCCTCGTGGCGGTAGGTGGAGCGCAGCGAGGTGTACGCGTAGGGCTTGCCGTCGATGGTCGCGCGGTGCGTGACGACGCCGTAGTTCGTTCTGAAGACCTGCATCCGGTAGGAGCCGGCGGCTGTGGAGTCGGCGACCGACGGCTTCCAGGCGTTGGTCTTCTCCATCTTCTCCATGGGGGTGCAGACGCCGCGGTAGAGGTACGACGTGGACTGCTTGGTGGGCGTGCCGCCGCCCGGCTCGCACAGCTGAAGGGCGTACGAGTCGGTGATGTCCTGGTGTGAGGAGGTGGCCGACCAGGAGTAGTCCTGGCCGCGGCCGAGCTGTACATACATGCCGACGCCCGCGAAGGAGACGCCGCGTGCGCTGATGCCCGGGCCCTGGAGCTCCTGCATCATCAGCAACTGCGGGGCGAAATAGCCGGTCTGCGGGCCGAAGACGGCGATCGGATGGCCGCTGGCGGTGTGCTTCCCGGAGACCATCAGGGCGTTGGACATGCCCTTCTTGGTCGCGCCGCCGCTGAAGAGGTCCTCCGGGAGGACTCCTTCGTTGAAGGCTCCCTTCAGGGGCTTCAGTTTGCTCGGCGTCTTCACCGAGGTGGTGGTCGCCTGCGCGCCCGACCGGGCGGCGCCCGTGCGGTCGTAGATCAGCTGCTCCTTCTCGACGGAGCCCGGATCCGGCAGGGCGGTGCCCTTCGGGTTCTCGGGCTTCGTCCCGTACGGGAAGCTGCTGCCGTCGTGGAGGGTCAGTACGGCCTCGGGGTCGTTGCGTCCGCGGAACGACTCCCAGACCTTGCTGCCTTCCTCGACGCCGTACTTCTGCTGGGCCTCGAGGAGGGCGATCGCGGACTCGACCTCTCCGCCGCCGCCGGTGCCGAAGAGGGCGCCCACGACGGAGGCGAGCGCGATCATGTCGGTCACCTTGAAGGGCTCGATCTCGCCCACGTTGGTGACCGAGTCGATCTTGCCGGTGAGGACGTACTCGCCGGGGAAGTAGCGGCCGTTCTTGGCGGCCACCCGGTAGGCGTTGAGGCCGTCGACATAGGCCTGCGCGTCCTCCATGGCCTGCTTGCCGCGCTCTCCGGAGTTGTTGAGCAGCCAGTCGACCTGCTTCTGGAAGTCGGCCTCCGTGTACGGGGCCTGCGGCCAGAACTGCTGCTCCAGGCCCTGGTTGGACTCCGCGCCGCCAGCGAACGGGGTCAACTCGCCACGTCCGATGTGCCGGAAGAGGTCGATGAGCCACATCCGGTCCTGGCCGGCCGCGTAGCCCGCGCCGAATTCGGTGCCGTAGCGCGTACTGCCCTTGATGTGGGGGATGCCGTACTTCTTGTCGCGTGTGATCGTCACGTCGTCACGGGGTTTGGTGACGGAGGCGACCTGGTCGGAGGCGACTCCGAAGGAGGCGTCGGCGTAGAAATTCTTGAGGGTGTCGTTGGTCAGGGACGGGTACCCGGACGACAGCGCGTCGTACGGGCCGAGTTGATCGTCCGCGTGCGCCGGCTGCGAACCGAACAGCTGATTGCCGAGGATCTCGGCGAGCGTGGCACTGCCGTTGGCACCCGGCGGCAGGATGTCCGCGCACTGCCCCTCGCAGTGGTCGGTCGCCTTCGGCTCCGGATCGGCGGCGGCCGACTGCTGCAGCGGTGACAGCAGGCCGACAGTGAGAACGAACACTGATGCGGCCTTCAGGAACCCCGCGAATCTGCGGGGAGTTCTCAGGCCGTGGGGGGTGGTGCGTGGGGTGCGCCGTCGCATTAGTGCTCCTCCCGACATTGATGCGCTGGAGGTTACCGCCGGTAGCCCAGAAGTTGAAGATGAGCAGGAGTCACCTTTTGACATCGCAACGGCCGGGCGGCTGAGGGGCATTGGCTGAAAGGAGTCCGATGTGCGGCTGAAATGCCGTTCCTCAGAGGGTTGATGGCGGTCCTCGGAAATCGGATGGAGCCGAATCGGCTGTCGATACGTCTATTCGGCAACGTTCGTACGACGACGCCGAAGTGACCGAAGTTCAGGTGCAGGTGTGACGGAGGTGCAGGGCGATGGCCGGTTTCCGGAGTCTGGCGAGACAGGTGCGCGATCCGAGGTGCGATCTGGCACTGCGGCGCTATTCACTGCGCAAGTGCCTTGAAAGGTTTGCCCCTTACGGACATCGGGCCACCTGGGACCATTTGTGCTCCCGGGCCGGGTTCGGTCCCGAGGACCGCTCCCCCGACCCGGCCCGGCTGGTGGCCGCGCTCGACGAACTCGAAGAGGCGCGCTCGGTGTGGCTCGCCTACGAGGACGCGTTCGCCGAGCGCCGCAGGAAGGAGAAGCACGACGGGCTCCGCAGGCCGGGCAGTGTCGACGACTGGCACCGGCTGACCTGGGGCGGTTGCGGCGTCGCATGGTGCGACGACCACCGGGTCCATCCCCATGAGCCCCTGGCGGAAGTACTGCGCCGGCTCATAGCGGCCCTGGAGCGCGAGCCCGGCGCGGTCTGCCCGGTTTGCTCGGGCGACCGCCTCACCTGGAAGTACGACCTGGCCCATGAACCGTCCTCGGGCCCGGTCTGCACGGACTGCGGGATCGTGGTCCCGCGTCCCGTTCTGACGCCTGAGGCCCTGGCGGAGTCCAGGCGGGGGCGGTTGTTGGTGTCGGTGTGAGCACGACGGGGGTGCGCCTGTCGGAGCCGCACCCCCGTGCATGTGAGCCCTCGGGCGCGTCATGGCCGCGGCTGCATGGCGCCCATGCACTACGGCCGTACGACGTCCGTGTGGATGGCCAGCTTGAACTCGGCGAGGAACATCGGCACAGCGATCTTCCTATCGCCGGTGCCGCGCGCCGATATCTTCAGGCCGAGTGGCGTTCCCGGGTGGACGAACATCTGCCAGACGTAGGTGCGGTACTGGCCGCCGCGGGTCGCTTGAATGTCGGTGGTGGCAGTCGAGTTGTAGCCCGTCGTCGCGTTCAGCGGGTCGCGTACGAAGCGGGCCCGGTACTCATGGGCGCGCGCGTCCGCCTCCCAGAACACCATCGCGGAGAGCACGCCCCAGCCGTCGTGGCTCGGCCAGATCAGCGCGGAGCGCGGGTCGGGGAACTTCGATGCGGTATCTCCGCCGTGCGCCGAGTCGTGCATGTTCCACGGGTCGTGCTGCTCCTCGCCCGTCACGTACGGGAAGCGCACTAAGTGATAGCCGTCCTGGTCGTATGTGATCCTCTGTGGCCCCGAGTGCGCGGCTTGCCACATCAGGGAACAGATGGCGACGCTCATGGGCCTCTCCTTTTTGTTGAGTGGGCCTGGGGCCCCGGCCCTACCATGTCCGCCATGGCCCGCCCCCGGAAGCCCTTGCTCAGTACCGACCGCATCGTTGCGGCGGCTCGGGCGCTCGTGGACGCCGAGGGGCTGGGCGCCGTCTCCACGCGTCGGCTCGCCGCCGAACTGGGGGTGAGTGGGCCCTCGCTCTACAACCACTTTCGTACGAAGGACCAGATTCTGGAGGCGGTTGCCGACTCGGTGAGCGCACAGGTCGATCTGTCGATGTTCGAGGACGGCCGGGACTGGCGTACCGCGCTGCATGACTGGGCTGTCTCCTATCGGGAGGCCCTGCGCGACCACCCGAACATCGTCCCGGTGCTCGCGCGAGGCCCCGGCCGCCGCCCGGCCGGGCTCCGCCTGGCGGACGTGGTGTTCGGCGCAATGGTCGAAGCGGGCTGGCCGCCCGCGCAGGCCACGTCCATCGGAGCGCTGATGCGGTACTTCATCATGGGCTCCGCGCTCGGCTCCTTCGCAGGGGGCTTCGTGGACGACGAGACCGCGTACGACCCCGCCGACTATCCCCATCTCGGGCAGGCCCATCTCCTCGCCGAGCGGCAGAAGAAGATCGACGAGCGGGCCTTCGAAACGGGGCTCTCGGCGCTGCTGGACGGACTGACGCGGCAGTACGAACAACTGGGGCGCACGGTGTAGCGCGGCGGCGACCGCATCGTTCGGCGGCTACCGAACCGTCCGTGTCGCATGCTGATGCCATGAGCATCAGGAACGCGCACCGCACGCGCCCCAGGACCACCCGGGCTCCAGGGCTCGCGGCGCTGGCCGGACTGATCGCCGACGAGACGCGAGCCGCCTTTCTGCTGGCTCTGCTCGACGGCCGGGCCTGGACCGCCGGCGAGCTCGCGCGCCACGCGGGCGTCGCCGCGTCGACTGCCAGCGAACATCTGGGCAAGCTCGTCGCAGGCGAACTGCTCGCCGAGGAGCGGCAAGGGCGGCATCGGTACGTACGCCTGGCCGACGCACGGGTCGCGCAGCTCGTCGAGGACCTCGCCGCGCAGGTCACGCCGGGCGCCGATCGGCCCCGCAGCTTGCGGGAGTCGAGCGCCGGGTCCGCGATGGCCCGTGGCCGCACCTGCTACGACCACCTTGCCGGACGCCTCGGCATCGCCGTCACGGATGCCATGACCGGGCTCCAACTGCTACGCCAGGACACGGGCTTCGCGCTCACCGACGAAGGACTCGCCTGGTTCGACGACCAGGGCATCCCTCTCGTACGCACCGGCCGTCGGCCGCTCGCCCGCGCCTGCCTCGACTGGACCGAACGCCGGCCGCACCTCGCAGGCGTCGCCGGCGCCGCCCTGTGCCGGCACGCCCTGGGCGCGGGCTGGTGTCTACGCATCGGCTCGGAACGGGCCGTGAAGATCACGGAGAAGGGCGAGCGGGCCTTCGCGGAGCTGCTGGGAATCGAGCCGACGACGCTCCACCGACATGCCCCCTTGTTCGCCCAGTACCCCGTCCGAAATTCGCGAGCCTTTCCTACCTCCCGCCGCCCCTAGCCTCTGGAGCGTGTTGACTTCTCCCCCTCGCTAACGAGGGGATACTCACGGCTCGCGCTGTGAGGGTTTCTGCTTCGTCGCCGACTGCCCGCCCGGAGTTCTCCGTTGAGGTCTTACACCGGCTCCACAGACAGACACCGCCAGCCCGGCGGCCAGAAGGTTCTTCGCCGCGTTCGCGTCCCGGTCATGGGTCGTCCCGCAGTCACACGTCCAGCTCCGGACGTTGAGCGGCATCTGCCCTTGCAGGGTGCCGCAGGTGGAGCACAGTTTGGACGAGGGGAAGAAGCGGTCCACCACGATCACTTCCCGCCCGTACCAGGCAGCCTTGTACTCCCGTACCGTTCTGGAGAGCCCGATCGGGAGTGGGCAGCGCTTCGCCGCTGCACCTCGTCCTCGCTGCTAATTAAGAGCTGCGACCAAGA
>NZ_BAAASJ010000071.1:0-643 GCF_039532825.1 Streptomyces vastus | reverse complement strand
CCCTGAGCACCGTCTTCTCCCTGATCATCGGCGTGACCGCGGCGACCGCCCTGACCCGCAGCGAACTCCCGCTGCGCTCCGCGGTCTACGCCCTGGTCCTCGGACCCCTGGTCATCCCCCAGATCGTCACCGCGCTGGGCCTGTTCCTGCTCTTCGAGCCCGCCGCCATGCTCGGCAGCCCGATCGCCATCGCCCTGGGACACACCGTGCTCGCCTCACCGATCGCGGTGCTGATCCTCATCGCGACCCTGCGCGGCATCGACGAACGCCTCGAGGACGCCGCCGCCAGCATGGGCGCCGGCCGCCTGACCATCGCCCGGCGCATCACCTTCCCCCTCGCCGCACCCGGAATGATCGCCGCAGCGATCTTCTCCTTCATCACCAGCTTCGACGAGTTCTACATCTCCCAGTTCCTCTCCTCCGTCGACACCGTCACCCTGCCCGTGCGGGTCTACAACTCCCTCACCTTCGAAATCGACCCCAGCGTCACCGCGATCAGCGCCATCCTCATCGCCTTCGCGATCCTCGCCCTCGGCCTGGTCGCCCTGGTGCGCTGGCTCGGCTCCGGACGGCAGGACTCCCTGCTCTCGGTCGAGAACACGGTAGGAGTCGCCGCCCCGGGAGGTGAGGCCGTATGACCACC
>NZ_BAAASJ010000070.1:0-10990 GCF_039532825.1 Streptomyces vastus | reverse complement strand
AGAGCCCTGAAAACACCGTTGCCACAAGGGAGTTGACATCTCGCATACAACGTCAACGACGCCCGTCACCTGCCGTCACCACCGACTACGGAACAGAGCCATGAATTCTGTGTACGAGGCCGTCGAACGCAATCGTCCGGAGGTCAGCGGAGCCACACTCCGGGACAAGCTTCGTATACCCGACGAGGACCTGTCCGCAGCCTGTGCCTACCTGGCCGGCGAGGGCCTGATCACCGTCGACTGGACATCGCACAAGACACCCGCGACCGTCTCGCTGACCCATGAGGGCATTCGATTCATGGAAGAACAGGAAGAACGCGACTGAAACACAGGGAAAGCATCCTGCCGTCACGGCCGCCCGCTCAATGGCACCAACGACGATTTCGCACGCCGCAGTAGCAGCAGAAGTCAAGTCCCTTTGGCCGCGGACGCTTCGGCGCGGGGAACCTCGCCTCAGAGGGGAGGTCGTCGGGCAGCAGCCGGAATGCCTTGTGGCGACCCAACGGGCATACGGCGCGGAAGTCGCGGCGGTCGACTGTGCGGATCGCGTCCGTGTCGCAGCCGGAGACGACGTTCACCGATCGCGCCGAGGAGCCCCGCGGCCCAGTTCGCGCGTGGTGACGTGGTTGAGATCGGCGAGGAGGAGCGGGTCACCAGCCCGAACATCCGGCCCATGGTCGTCGCCGAGTTGCACCGCCGCATTACCCCACCTGTGCTCGGCTGCCAGAGAGCAACAACCGCAGACCCGCTCAGTACGCATCCGCAACCACACATCTCACTCGGTCACTCAAGGCGCTGCGGCAGACGCCCCTGAGGATCCGACAGCCCCTCCCAGACCACTTGGTCCAGTCCCGTGCCCACACTGTGCCCGTAAGAGCGGACAACCACGGTCAACAGCAGTGCGATCCCGCACACCCAGTCAGTCGCAGGTGCTGGCCGTCGCCATTCACCGCGGCGGCCGGTATTCAGCCCACGTCTTGGGCGTCTCAGAGACCTTGACTGCGGTCAACTCGGGGAAACGCTCGATCCAGAGGTCGAAGATCCATGCAGCCAGATTCTCGGCAGACGGAGAGATACCCCCCCCCATCGCCTCATTCAGGTGACGGTGATCGAGGGTGTCGTCCATCCATTTCTTGAAGGCGTCGAGCTCCCGATAGTCGCGGACGAAGCCTGCCTCGGTGAGGTCCTCGCGGCGGGCGGACAGCTCCAACACGACGACGTAGTTGTGGCCGTGCATGCGGGCGCAGGGGTGCCAGCTCGGCAGCCGGTCGAGGACGTGACTGGCCGAGAAGTGGAACTCCTTGGTGATCGTCAGCATGGCGGCTCCAGTCTGCCACCCACTGTCAGAACCCCTCGCCGGCCGTCCATCCTGATCAACGATCGACCCCCTCGCCGTGGAGGATGGCGTTATTGAGGGGGACACGCGTGAGGAACCGGTCGCGCGACAAGTCGTCGCTGACCTGCTCCGCCTTGCGGTCGACCTCACGCCGGGCCCGCTGGAGGAGTACGGATGCCTCCTCCCGCACGCCCCCGGCGGCCAGCACCACGGCAGAGTGGTACAGAACCTCCTCCGTACGGAGAGCGGGCATGTCCCCGACCTCGTCCAGGATGCGAACCGCCTGCCGGGCCTGCTCCTGAGCTCCAACCGTGTCGCCCCGCCGGAGCAGGATGCGGCTGCGCAGGGAGTGCGCGGCGATCTCGCTACGGATCATGCCGCTGCGCTGGGTCTCGACACAGGTGGCCACAGCCAGGCGGTCGGCCTGATCCAGGAGTTCTCCGGGTTCGTCAGCGGCGAGAAGCAGGATCTCGGCGTACAGATTGCGGACGATGGGGACGAGGTTGGCCAGCCAGGTCCGCTCTGTCTCCGCCCACGCGTCGGCGATCAGTTCCAGAGCCCGGCCGCGCTTCGCCGGCTGCTGGATGAGGAGATGTGCGAGCAACGCCTTGTTGTAGGCGTGCCAGCCGCTGTCGCCCCCGCGGTCGGCCTCAAAGGCGAGAGCTTCGCCCAAGACCTCCTCGGCATCCTCGTACGCACCGAGGCCCATATGCACCTGCGCCAGGTAGTTGAGCGCTATGGGCAGCTCCGCCCTCAGCGGCTCGTCGCGCAGCCGCTGGACGCAGCGGCCCAGCCGGGCCTGGGCCTCGCTGAGGTGTCCGCTGTCGTAGAGGGTGATGCCGAGTTGCATCTCTCCCAGGTTGCGAGCGTGCTGGAGCACCGGATCGCTGGTGCCGCCGAGTCGTGGGTCGGAGGCGTACATGCGCTCGGCCTCCCGCAGCTGGGCCAGACCGTCGGCCAGCCGTCGCTTGGACACCTGGCGCCCGTACTCGACGCGAGCGACGAAGAGTGGGACCGGATCGCCGTGCTGCTCGGCCAGTTCCACGGCCGCGCGAAGTTTGTCCAGGGACGGCACCAGACCCTGGGTCGCGAGCAGGGTCTTGCCACGCAGAAGCGTCGTACGGATCGCCAACTCAGGGCTGCAACAGCGCCTCGCCGCGGCTTCAGCCTCGGCGGCCAAGGCGTCGATGTCCGGCCCGCCGGCTGGCTGGTGCTGGCCGCGCCAGCGCACCTCCGTCAGGGACAGCAGCAGTTCCACGGCCTGGACCAGCCACTGGTCCAGGCTCTCCTCCTGCTGCGGCAGGTCCCGGACCGCCTTGATCACTTCCTCACAGTGCCGCTCCGCCTCGGCGAAGGACAACCCCTCCATCGCGGCGTCCCGGGCCAGCCCGTAGTGCACCTCGGCCGAGGCGAGCAGGCACTCGGTTCCGCCGTTGCGGAGATGGCGGGCGATCTCCAGCCGACGTTCCAGTGGCATCCCGTCCATCGTGCCGGTCGTGAGCGCCGCCGCGATGCGGGCGTGCCGGGACCGCATCTGCTGAGGGGTCTGCTGGTCGTACACCACACCCCACAGAGCACTGTGCTCGAACCGATAGCAGTCGGACGCGTCCAGGCGTGCCCACCCGGGCGGCTGTGCCGGCAGCACGAGCCGGTGCTGGGCGGCGATGAGCCGCAGCCGCTCCATAACCTCGTCGTGGGGTGCTCCCTTGACCTCGGCGACCGTGCGTGACAGGAACGTCTCGCCCTGGGTCGCCCCGATCATCAGCAGTTCGCGATCCAGCTCGGTGAGCAGCCGGAGTCGTTCTTCCACCACGCGCGAGAGACTGTTGGGCAGTTCGACTGTGGGGCCGGCGTCCGGACGCCACTCCTCCAGACAGAGGGTGACGAAGACGGCGTGGCCGGCGGTCAGCCGACTCAGCTGTTCAGACAACGTCGGCGGGGCTTCTGGGTGCCGGGAGCGCACCAACTCGGCGACGGCGTCCTGTGGCAGGCCGTCCAGCGCCCGCCGTCGCAGCAGGCCGTCCTTCGCCCAGTCGTGCAGCAGATCCTCGACCATGGATCCCGGGCCGTCTACGTAGGCTCCGTCCGTGGTGTGGCTGAGCACCAGGCCGAGCGGCTCACCGGGCAGCCGCCGCAGCAACCGGTCGAGGACCAGCAAGCTGCTGGGATCGCCGTATTGGATGTCGTCGATGAGCACCACCGTGGGCGGTCCCTGACGAACAAGATCCAGCAGGGCGTCCACGATCTGCGCGGCTGCTCCTTGCTGGAAAGGCAGCAGGCTGTCGAACGGCATCGATCCAGAAGCGAGGGATGCCTCCGCCACTTCCTTGCCCAGGGCGAACAGGGCACCCAGGCCAGGCACGATCGCGGACAGCACCTCAGGAGCAGAGCGGACAACGCCCTGACCGGTGAAGCTCAGGAACCGACGGAAGACACCGGGCTGCTTGACCTCCTGATCCCGGGCCAGCTGAAGAAGCAGTTCGACAATTGCTCCGTAGTGCAGAGCCGACCCGATCGACGGCTGACACCGCACGGATACGACACGACAGACGCCCGGCCCAGGAGACGCGGCGGCCTCCGCCTCGAACGCCCGCAGCAGCGCGGACTTCCCCATACCCGAGACGCTGTCGACCACGATCGCCCGGCCGCCGCGCCCTTCGGTCACGTCCGCCAGCAACGAGCGCAGCTCGTCCATGTGCTCCACGCGGTCGACAAACCCGGTCCGCACCACAGCCCCCGTCTCGGTCATCCGTCACGGAACTTCCGTACCCACAGCGTTACTTGCCGCCCACGGTAGATCATGTGAAACGCGTCTCCCAGTCGTCTCGACCATGTGGACTGCGGAGGTGGCCAACCAAAGACACACTTTTCGGCCAGCGCCGTGGTGTGTGGCTGTGAGGAGCGATCACCTTCCGGCGCTCAACTTCGGTATGTCGGATGCGACCTGCAGACCTGCCTGAATGCCTACTTGCCAGGCAATCCTCAAGGGAGCATAGATTGGCTCCAGTTGATCGTCAGGGGGAGCGGTGGCAGGGCGGGATCTTCGAACGCTGTTCAGCTCGAACGACCGGAGCATCGCAGCCAGTGAGGCGTTCACCGGCAGGACGTCTCCCTCGCGCCACGTCTCCTTCGCCCGCACCGTCACATCCGTGCCGGACGCAGACATGGCGAGGCTGTCGCCGGCCGGGACGGCGACGGAGTCCACCGTCTGCCCGTACGCCGCCCGCCCGCCGGTCATGCGGTGGCGGCTGAGCGTGGCGTCGCCACCGGTGGCGGAGGAGGTGACCTGCAGCAGCCGGTCGTCCGCGCCGCCGGAGTTGGTGACGCGGAAGAACGCGGCGGTCTCCCGGGTGTCGCCGAACGGGAGGAAGACGAGCCCGTGGGTGACCGCGATCCGCGCGGGGCTGCCCGCGTTGTCCTGGACGGCCCAGGTGGTCAGGCCGCCGAGGGCGATGCTGCACGCGGCGACGGGCGCGAGCGCGGCGATCAGGGTGTCCGTGAGCCGGCGGCGGGTCGGCCGCCACAGTCGCTGTCCGGTCATCGCGTACGGCCCCGGCCTCGCGCCGGCTGCCAGGCCCGCACCCGCAGGCTGTTCCCGACCACCAGCAGGGAACTCACCGACATGGCCGCCGCGGCGAACATCGGGTTCAGCAGTCCGACCATGGCGAGCGGCACGGTCACCACGTTGTAGCCGAACGCCCACAGGAGGTTGACGCGGATCGTGCCCAGGGTGCGCCGGGCGAGCCGGACTGCGTCCCCCAGGGCCTCGATGTCACCGCGTACGAGTGTCACGTCGGCGGCCCCGATCGCCGCGTCCGTGCCACCGCCCATGGCGATGCCGAGGTCGGCTCCGGCCGGCGCGGCGGCGTCGTTGACGCCGTCGCCGACGAACGCGACCCGGCAGTCCCGCTCCCTCAACTCCCGTACGAGGCCTGCCTTGTCCTCGGGTGTGTGGCGGGAGTGCACCTCCTCGATGCCGAGCGCGGCGGCGACCGCCCGCGCCGGTGCCTCCCGGTCGCCGGGTTGCTCTGGCTGAGTCGCGGTGCCACCGAGACACTCGATATGGAGTTGGGTCGGTTCATGGAACTTGCTCGGCACGCTCTGGACGACGACGGCAGCCCCTGATCGCCCCCCACCGCAGGAAACAGGTTCGAACCCGAGCCCTACGCACTACGAGTTGTCCGATGGAGCGTCCGACCTTGAGCCGCGCCATGAATCTTCGGCTCGTCGGCCACTCCGGCACGGCTGTGACCGAGGAGGTCTACCGCAAGCAGATCCGTCCGGTGATCCAGAGCGGCGCCGTGGTCATGGACGGCATCTTCAAGCGGGATCCGGAGCGGTAGTCACGCAGATGGACACGCGCACGAAACAGGTCCCCGGACTACTCACGCGAGTAGTCCGGGGACCTGGTACTTCACTGTCGGGGTGGCGGGATTTGAACCCACGACCTCGTCGTCCCGAATGCCGCGTCGGCGGGCGGCTCCTCTCCCCACAGGCCGTCGACGAGCGAGTCGACGGACACCGTCCGGCCCTCTTCGAGTGCCAGCCTGGCGAGGAGCATCCGCAGCCGAACGCCACCGACCTCGACCGGCGTCACGTCATCGGCGTACACCTGAACCGGTCCAAGCAGCACTACGCGCACCGCGGCGGCCTCCCCCTCCGGACCGACCGGCCCCTCCCGTGTCGATCACCCCTCCAACGCCGGGTCAGCATCACCCACCTGACCGTCTCCGGTAATGGCCTCCGGCACCGGACGGCACCCGGTGTGCGGTGGACATGTCCAGGCGGCTCAGACCTACGGGAAGATCCGGGCCGGGACGAGGCATCCGACCGGACAGACGGCCACGATGAGTCCCAGCACGTTCTCTGCGGTCACATGGCAGACCCGCTGTGGACGGCTGCGGGACCGCCCTCGCCTGCTCCGTTTTCACCAGCGTGAGCAACCCCAGTGCCGCGAAGCCCAGCGAACGCGACCACAGCGCGAAGTCCTCGGGTGCGACGCAGAGGTTCCCCTATAACCTGGAAGGACCCAGGGCTACCGAGCTCAGCGGGCTGCGACTGCCCGCAGGGACGGCTCGTACCGGCCCGGATCAACGGCTCAGGAGGCAGGCCATGATCCATGCAGCCGATATCCGCGAGTGGCGCAACCGCAGTGTCGTCGACCCGAAGGGCCACAAGATCGGCGTACTCGAAGCGGTCTATGTGAACACCACCACCGACGAACCGGCCGTGGCCACAGTCCGCACCGGACTCCCCACCCACCACCAGCTGGTCTTCGTGCCCCTCGACGAGGCGCTCCTCGGGCCGGACTACGTCAAGGTGTCCTACGCCAGGGCGCTGGTGAAGAAGGCGCCCTCGATCGGCGTGGACGACATCCTGCCCGCCGAGGCAGAGGAAGCGATCTTCCAGCACTACGACATGACCTACCAGAGGGGCGCAGGCGGCGAGCGGCGACTCGCCCGCCGCTGACGGTCCGCGCTCATCCCGAAGGAGGTGTTCGGGTCATGGCTCTCTTGCTGCTTCTCGTTCTGGTCGCCGTCGTGCTGGGACTCATCGGAGCAGTTGCGGAGGGGCTGGGCTACCTGCTGATCATCGGCATCGTGGTCCTTGTGGCCGCACTATCCCTCACTGCCGTGCGCTGGTCTCAGCGCTCCCATCACCGCCCCATCCGATAACACACGACAACCGTCGAAGGCCGCCGCAGTACCGCCGGGTCGTCTTCGATCTGTCCGCCCACATCGGTGAGCGGGTCTACGTCGAGGTCGTCGACCGCGCAACGGGCGGCTGGGGCCACATCAACGTGGACGACGTCAACGTTCCCGTACGCCGGGAGTGACAACAGGGCAGCCCGGGCTGGTGGCTGCGGCCACGGTCGCGACGGGGGTGTCGCTCACGGCGCGGGAAGCGCGACGACAGCCGGTGGCCTGAACTGTTCTACGGTTCTTGGACTCTACGTAACTCGGGGCGGCTCACGACATTTCGGGGCGGGCCGGTGTGAGTGTGAGCCGGTTGTCGCTGTCCGGCTTTTTCCACGTGGTGGCGTTGGCGTGGACGATGAACGCCTCGCTGGTTTTGTCCAGGCCCTCAACGACTATCAGGCGGCGGCTTCCCTTGACCGCGCCATGGTCGATCTGGGTGAAGCCAGGGAAGGAACGCAGTATGGGGGTGATGTAGCGGGTGCCGAAGATGTCGAAGACCTCGTACTTCTCGGTCGCGTTGCGCTTGGCGTAGGCCAGGCGGAGGTAGCGCGCTCCGGCGCCTTCGACCATCGTGCGGTAGGCGGGGTGGTTCCGGACGGTGCCGAGGGTGGCGTTCTGGACGTTGCCCTTGTTGCCGGTCATGCCGAACAGGGGCAGGCCGTCGATCAGGGGGGCGATGGGCTGGGTGCACCAGGAGTCGGCGTCGGTGTAGATGCCGCCGTACTGGGCTAGGAGTTCGAGGCGGAGAAGGTCGGCCCGTACGGCGGGCGGCTGGTCGGCGAGGGCGTCGTAGATCCACTGGTTGTGCAGTGCGGGGAGGTTCTTGTCGGTCCAGAGCCGGACCTGGTAGTCGGGGTTGTGCTTCTTCCAGGTGTGGAGGTTGTCCCCGTAGGGGAAGGCCTTCTCGCCGACCCAGATGATGTGAATCTGCTTGGGGATGCCTGCCTGCGTGGCATCTGCGACGTTGACAGTGGATCTACGGAATCTGCTGCGGATCACGGTGCCTCTCAGCGGACCACGGTGTTGAGGAAGTCGGCCGCCTGCATGTGGCGGCGGGCTCGGTGTATCGACCTGTGCTCAGGCCGGTTCGGCGACCTCGCGTGGGCGGTGTCCACGGGGTGGAACTCGCTCTCCACGCGGATGCCCGGGGGCACGGCTGGACCGCCGGGCCGCCTCGGGGCGCCCAGTACGTCTGGGAGTCCTAGTGGACGCCGTCGCCGTAGTAGTCGCGGTGACGGTGAGGGTGACGAATCCGCGTCGGAGCCCGGGTCCGCGCCGCAGGCGCACCCACTCCGGCGATGCGCCCCAGCGCTGACGCCACCCCGCTCACGACCCGGCCCCTGCCTCGCATGGCCCTCACCCCCCGGCTCCCCCGTCCCCCGACACGCATAGAAGAGACTCGATGGTAGGACCGTCCCGTAGGGCAGGGCAGGACCTCACGTGTTGCTTTTGGGTTCCATCGGTGTGACACGCGAGCAGCGTGAAGTCTCGTGGCGGTGGACACCCGCCCTCAAGCTGCCGTCGCCTCGAGGAGACTGTACGGAGCGGCCCCCGGCACGTGAACCCGCCTGAGCATCGTGAACTTGCTCAAAGTGACCGACTGCCTCGGCTGCTCAGACGTGGCTGCCCGACGCGGCGGCCATGAGCGGTTCCGCGGCCTCCTCCGTCGTTTCCGGCGGGACGACCAGCAGATCCCAGCGCCCCCGGCCGGGGGCGATCAGGACGACGGTGTGCTGGGCCGATGCCGCCAGGGTCCTTCGCAGTCGTACGACCTGGTTGACGACGAGCATCCTGCCCGGCGTCGCGGACCACACCGCCCCGTTGACCGTGACGCTGCTGATGTGGCCCCATGCGCGCGGCAACCCGGCGAGCAGCCGCGGGAGTTCCGCGAGCAGGTCGTACGAGCGGGGCCACCAGGCTCCGTCGATGGGCCGGGGCATGCCCCCGTGGGGTGCCAGGCGCAGCCGGAGGACGGGGTGGGAGGGAAGCGGGGGTTGCAGTGCGGTGGTCATGCGGGGCTCCTTGACCTGGGTGAAGGCCGCTGGGAGAAGGCGCGGCCGGGGTCACGGGCTGCCCCTGGTGGATGGGTGGCGTGCTGGAGACGACCTGTCAGGTGGGCACGACGAACCCTCGTTGTGCCCACGGTACTCCCGCGCAGGCAGAAACGACGTTCTGATCGACGCCAGGGCAGGCGGAGTACCGAACGGCTTGGCGGCGGCCGGCGGTGGAGGGGTGAAGGGGTGGTCCTGCACCCTCCGCGAGATGACTCGACGATAAGTTCGCAGAGATTTTCTCGCAAGATGTGTTAACAACGGCGCGGTCTCCTGCTAATAATTCCGCCATCGACATACGCGCCCCACACCCCAGGGCCGCATCGCCACCCCTCACCACCGCTCCCTCCCCAGCCGAGAGGTCCTTCGCCATGCCATCGACCAGACACGCCCTCATCGCAGGCGCCACCGCCACCGCTCTCCTGCTCGCCGGATGTGCCGGTGCCGGAGGGGGCGGCACCGGCGGGGGTGACGGCGAGAGCATCAATGTGCTGATGGTCGGCAATCCGCAGATGGAGGACATCGCGAAGCTGACGAAGAGCACGTTCACGAAGGACACCGGGATCAAGGTGAACTTCACGATCCTTCCGGAGAACGAGCTGCGGGACAAAGTCACCCAGGACATCGCCACCCAGGCCGGCCAGTACGACGTGGCCACCATCGGCGCGTACGAGGTGCCGATCTGGGAGGAGAACGGCTGGCTGCAGGAACTGGGCTCCTACGCCGACAAGGACAAGGGCTTCGACAAGGACGATCTGCTCAAGCCGATGGTCAAGTCGCTGTCCGGTGAGGACGACAAGCTGTATGCGCTGCCGTTCTACGGCGAGTCGTCCTTCCTGATGTACAACAAGGAGGTCATGGCGGAGAAGGGCATCACGATGCCTGAGCGGCCGACCTGGCAGCAGGTCGCTGACATCGCCGCCGAGGTGGACGGCGCCCGGCCGGGGATGAAGGGCATCTGCCTGCGCGGCCTGGCCGGCTGGGGGGAGCTGGGGGCGCCGCTGACCACCGTGGTGAACACCTTCGGCGGCACCTGGTTCACCGAGGACTGGCAGGCGCAGGTCAACAGTCCGAAGTTCAAGGAGGCGACGAAGTTCTACGTCGACCTGGTGCGCAAGCACGGGGAGGCGGGCGCGTCGCAGGCCGGGTTCACCGAGTGCCTGAACGCGATGAGCCAGGGCAAGGTCGCGATGTGGTACGACGCGACCAGTGCTGCCGGGTCGTTGGAGGACCCCAAGTCCAGCAAGGTGGCCGGCAAGGTCGGTTACGCGTACGCCCCGACCGTCGAGACCGCCAACAGTGGCTGGCTGTGGGCCTGGGCGTGGGCCATGCCCAAGACCACGAAGAAGGCGGACGCGGCCTCGAAGTTCATGCTGTGGGCGTCCAGCAAGGAGTACGAGGAGCTGGTCGGCGAGGAGCTGGGCTGGTCGAGGGTGCCGGCAGGCAAGCGGGCCAGCACGTACGCCAACCCCGAGTACGCCAAGGCGTCCGCGGCGTTCGGGGATGTCACCCTGCAGTCCATCCAGCAGGCCAACCCGTCCGACCCCGGCCTGCAGGCCCGGCCCACGGTGGGCATCCAGTTCGTGGCCGTCCCCGAGTTCCAGGACCTGGGCACGAAGGTGACCCAGGAGATCTCCGCCGCCATCGCCGGAAAGACCAGCGTGGACAAGGCGCTGAACGACGGCCAGAAGCTCGCCGAGGAAGTCGCCCAGAAGCAGAAGTGACCTCTCCTGCCCGGCCGGCCATGGCGCCGGCCGGGCACGGCACCGTCCCCCCTACCCGGCCGCCCCAGGCCAAGGACAGTCCATGACCACGCTCACCGCTGCACCCAAGACCGCACCGCCACCCGTGCGTACCCGCAAGCCCACCGGCGTGGGCAAGTGGCGGCGCCGCATCCCGCTGCT
>NZ_BAAASJ010000069.1:0-709 GCF_039532825.1 Streptomyces vastus | reverse complement strand
CGCTTCTCGACGGTCTCGCCGTCCTTCGGGCCGCCCCAGTCACCGGCGGTCAGCCACATGCCGCTGCGCTGGAAGACCTCACGCTGATGCGCGAAGTAGATCTGCGGGAGTTCGATCTTCTCGCGGGCGATGTACTGCCACACGTCCAGCTCGGTCCAGTTGGACAGCGGGAAGACGCGGACGTGCTCGCCGGGCGCGTGGCGGCCGTTGTACAGGTTCCACAGCTCCGGCCGCTGCCGGCGCGGGTCCCACTGGGAGAACTCGTCGCGCAGCGAGAACACCCGCTCCTTGGCCCGGGCCTTCTCCTCGTCCCGGCGCCCGCCGCCGAACACGGCGTCGAACCGCTCGGTCTGGATCTTCTCGGTGAGCGGCACGGTCTGCAGCGGATTGCGCGTCCCGTCCGGCCGCTCCCGCAGCTTGCCGGCGTCGATGTACTCCTGCACCGAGGCCACATGCAGCCGCAGCCCGTGCTCGGCCACCACCCGGTCCCGGTACTCGATGACCTCGGGGAAGTTGTGCCCGGTGTCCACATGCAGCAGCGAGAAGGGAACCGCCGCCGGAGCGAACGCCTTCAACGCCAGATGCAGCATGACGATCGAGTCCTTGCCGCCGGAGAACAGAATCACCGGCCGCTCGAACTCGCCCGCCACCTCACGGAAGATGTGCACACCCTCCGACTCCAGGGCATCCAGGTGAGAGAGCGCGTACG
>NZ_BAAASJ010000068.1:0-2177 GCF_039532825.1 Streptomyces vastus | reverse complement strand
GTGCGCCACGAGGCGCTGTTTCATCGAGTGGCGGTGGGAGACCGTCACCACCGAGTCGTCGCAGCGACTCGGTAGAAGCTGGGGGCAGTCTGAACCGGGGAACGCCGGGGAGGACGGAAAGCAGCCCCGACAACGCTGGGACACGCTGGCACTACCAGACAGCGTGGGTCCGGCAAGCGAGGTCAGAAGGTGTAACGCAAGTGAACCAGTGGCTGAAGTCTCGTAAGATTTGTGCCAGCTCAAATCTGGTGGATACGGGCTGGTGTGCAGTGCGCGGCGAGGGAGCAATGGGGCCTGAGTCGACTCCGAAGCCGGAACCAGAAGGCCGGCGAGGAGGCCACGCCGAAGAACTGCGGCGTAAGCGTGGCGATGCTGCCGGGGCAGAGTTGGACACCTACCCGACCGATCGATGAGCAGTGAACGTGGGAACCGCGCTTGGCCGTCCCGGGATCGGGTCTCCAACTCGACGCCGGGACAGGTCCGTTGCCGACCGATGGTCAAGAGGCGGGGCGGAGGCTCCGTAGTAGTCCGAGCGCGCGAGAGGCGCGTACATGGCGAAGGGGGCCAGCAAGTCAGTGGCGAGGAGATTGCAATGCCCGGAGGCCGTCGGTGAATACCGACGAACTTGAGGAAGCCGTGTACTCGGCCGAACGCAAGGTACGGGGAATGCAGACCAAGCTGCACCGTTGGGCCCGCGAAGATCCTGATCGCAGGTTCGATGATCTGTTCAATCTGGTGTCCGACCCCGCATTTTTGCTTGTCGCGTGGGATCGGGTGCGGGGGAACAAGGGAGCACGCACGGCAGGAGTGGACGGCCGCACAGTGTCGCGCATCGAAGTCGTGCAAGGTATCGAGGACTTCCTCGATGAGGTCGGGAGCGCATTGCGTGACCGGACCTTTCAGCCCCTTCCGGTTCGGGAAACGATGATCCCCAAGGCGAACGGGAAACTCCGCCGCCTTGGCATCCCAACCGTCCGGGATCGGCTGGTCCAAGCCTCCCTGAAACTGGTGTTGGAGCCGATTTTCGAGGCGGACTTTCTCCCGTGCTCCTACGGGTTCCGTCCGAACCGGCGGGCGCATGACGCCATCGCAGAAACCCGTCACTTCGCCATGTCGAAGTACGAGTGGGTGGTGGAAGGCGATATCAAGGCATGCTTCGACGAAATCTCCCACTCGGCTCTCCTGGAGCGAGTCCGGAGACGACTCGGGGACAAGCGTGTCATCAGCCTGGTCAAGGCGTTCCTCAAAGCGGGCATCCTCTCCGAAGAGGGGATCTCGCGAGAGACCCACACCGGTACCCCGCAGGGTGGCATTCTGTCGCCTCTGCTCGCGAACGTTGCCCTTTCGGTGCTGGACGAGCACTTCGACCAGCACCCGGGAGGACATCACTCCACCGATACCGTGCGGCGACGCAGGAAACGACAAGGGGAGGCCAACTACCGCCTGGTGCGGTACGCGGATGACTTCCTCGTGTTGGTTTCGGGCAACCGCGAACACGCCGTGAGCGTGCGGGACGAGGTGGCGCGAGTGCTCCAGCCGGTGGGGCTCCGCTTGTCGGAGGAGAAGACGCTGATCACCCACATCGACGGTGGCCTCGACTTCTTGGGGTGGCGCATCCAGCGTCATCGCAAACGAGGTACCGCCCGGCACTACATCTACACCTATCCAGCCAAGAAGTCGCTCAAGGCGGCAATGGCCAAGATGAAGACGATGTGCCGGAGAATGGACACCGGCCAGCCGCTCGACTCTCTGCTGCGCCAGATCAATCCAGCACTCAGAGGGTGGTGCGCATACTTCCGCCCCGGCGTTTCCAGCGCGACCTTCGACTACCTGGGCCACTACACGTGGTGGCAGGTAATCGGATGGATCAAGAGGAAACACCGCGGGATCACATGGAAGCATCTCCGACACATCTACTGTGACGGAGGATGGTGGATTAACACGGAACATCGGGAGCTCTTCCACCCCGGACGGGTGTCCACCACCCGCTACCGGTACCGAGGGATGAATATCCCGACCCCGTGGGAAGCCGCAGTGGATTAGCAAGATCACGCAAAGCTCGTAATGGGGCTTGTGGAGAGCCCGTTGCCTAGTAATAGGCACGGCGGGTTCGGAAGGCGGCTCGGGGAAACGGGCTGGCAGTAATGCCAGAACCGCGCCCCGAGCCGACCTTACCG
>NZ_BAAASJ010000067.1:0-39274 GCF_039532825.1 Streptomyces vastus | reverse complement strand
GCATCCCCGTCCGTGAGCATGCCACCGACGACCGGCATCAAGATCAAGACGCTACGGAGGGTGACTCATGCCCGAGTTACCCATTGCGTTGGGGGCGTGACCGGAGCCCCTTGCGGGGTCCCGCGCTCCCGTTCCAGCAGGGAGCCGTCGGGCATGGCGAGCGGGGCAGCGAGCCACCGCCGCACATACAATTTCAACCAGACGGCGTCGGTGTGCGCTTCCACCGCCTTGACCAGCAGGTCCCAGGGCACGCTGTCGAAGAACTTGGCGATGTCGAACTCCACCACCCAGTCCCGCTTCCAACAACGTTCCCGGCATTTACCCACCGCGTCCAGAGCGGACCGTCCGGGCCGGTATCCGGAGCTGTCCGGATGGAAAACAGGCTCCACCCTGCGCATCGGATGCCGGGCCACCACAGTCTGAGCCACCCGGTCGGCGACAGCGGGAATTCCGAGCGTTCTCGTGCCCCCGCCATGTGGCTTAGGAATGGCCACCGCGCGCACCGGAGGCGGAAAGTAGGAGCCCGACGACATTCGGTTCAGTGGTTCCCACCCCGCTGGCTGACCCCGGCTGGATCATCGCACGTGCTGGTTAGAGGTGGTGCCTGCGGCGAGTGCGGGTGAGCGCCATGGCTGCCGACCCTGCGATGACGAGGACGGCTCCCGTTGCCAGGATGTAGGGCGTGAGGTGGCTGCCGCCGGTCTTCGCCAGGTGGTTCTCCTTGGCTTGAGGGACCGCGGGGGTGATCGACTCCGTGGCTGACGATGCCGGGCTGTCGGAAGCCGAGTGCGGCGATCGGCAGGTGGCCTGCGCCAGGGTCACGGTGCCCTCCACCTTCTCGACGCCCAGCTTCAAGGGGTCGACGGAGACCTGCAATTGCAGTGAGGTGGCGGCGGCCGTGCTGCTGGTCACCTCCTTACGGGACAGGGAAAGCCGGACTGTGCCCAGGCCAGGGGCCTCGATGGTGGAGGTGCGGTCGGGTGCCAGCGAGACCGGTTGGCCGAGGGCGGTGATGGGGCCCAGAACCTCGGAGTTGGCGGACGGTTCCTGACCGGCGACGCACGTCGCCGTCGCCGTCAGCTCTTCGACCTCGATCAGAGACAGCACAGGCAGGCCGGGCAGATGGACCCGGGCCCGTACGAGGTGGGACGTGCCTTCCGCCCGGCCCTTGGCGACGTCGGCTCTGGCCAAGGCCACGTCGGCGTGCAGCAACTCGACCGGGCGATCGCCATTGACGTCGTCGAGGGTGACGTCAAGGGTCTTCTTCTCGGCGGTCGCCGGAGCCTGTACCTCGTTGAGCGAGGCGCGCAGGGGCATCGCTCCGGTCGCCTCGAGACGGGAGACGTCCAGCTCGGCGCGGAATGCCGCTGCGGTGGCGCTGCCCTTGGACCTGTCGGTGGCAGGAACGGCAGCGGCTTCAGCTGTGAGGGCCGGGCCGGCCATGAGGAAGCCACAGGCCGTAAGGGCGGCGATGCAGCGGGCGTAGGCAGTCAGGGGCGGAAATCCGGTCAACGTCTGTTTTCCTTGCGCACGGTGAGGTGGGGGCGGCCGCCGTGGCCGGCCGGGGATCCGGCGGGCGGGCAGCAGGGCTTCATCCTGCCGAGACGTGAGCGACAAGTCGGGTGCCACACGGAAGATTCACCACAAGGTGGACGTTTGTGGGCTTCAGTTCGAACCGCGAGTTCTGCCAAGTCGGCGCCATCAGATGGTGAGTACTGCCCCCAGCCACAGCGGTCGCAGCTTGACGGCGATGCAAGGCCGACGGATATGACTCCCCTGCCGCCTCATGGCCTGCTCGAACAGGTTCCACGCCAAACGTTCGATGCATCCCCAAGGTGGTGCGGCGTTTGTGCTACAAGAGGTTCCCAGTGCTTTGGGCGCCGAACGATGCACTCCGGCTGTACGGTGCCACGGTTCGGACGAGAGGGGTGGACATGGCCGAGGCCCCGAGTCGGCGATGGCGTCGATGGGGCACCGTGCTGGTTTTCGCCCTGGCCCTCTACGTCATCGTCCGCGCGGCTGACACCCCGCAGGACACCCAGAGCCAGTCCCGGCCCCGTCCCGCTGCCCCGCCTCCCGCCGCCAGCCCCGCCGCCGCGGCGGCCGCAGCGCGGTACGACCCTGCCGACTACGCCGCCCAGGTCCGTGCCCGCGCCCGCGAGACCGGTATCAGTGCCCAGCTGCTGATGGCGATCCTCTACAACGAGTCGTACAAGCCGCACGATCCGGAGCTGGAGTGGGCCTGGCAGCGGTACAAGCCGGGCGCCGCCTTTGGGATCGCGAACATGCACCGCAGCACCTTCGACGATGTCAAGCAGGGCCGGGACTTCGTCGACCGCCGTTGGGAGGACCTGCCCGCAGACCGCGACCTGGCGATCGAGGCCGAAGCCTGGTACCTGCACGACCTGGCTGCCCACTGGCCCGCCGCCTACACTCGCGACGAGTTGCTGGCGCTCGGCTACAACGCGGGACCCAGCAACATGCTCGCCTTCGCCCGCGGCGCGACCCCCGGCCGTCAGGCCCGGTCTTACCTCCAGCGACTGCACGACAACTGGTCCGAGGCCGGGACCTCTGTCGCCCGCTGGCATTGAGGCCCGTCGGCCCGCTGGCAGGGCCGGGTCCGGGTCGGTCCCGCTGCCGCAGTCGCCGGACGTGGTCCGCGCTTCGCCCTGTCCTGTCTCCGGCCGGGGCCGTACGACCTGAGGGTGGGCTGACGACGTGCTGGATGTCCGTTCGGTGTCACCCACTGTCAGACAGAGGGCTGGGACGGGAGGGAGCCGGGGCTGATCGGCCCTGGCTGCGTCGGCGAGGGCGGCGGCTGCGGCTTCTGGGGCCTGAGCCGTGTCACTGGCAGCTCCGGCGGCCAAGTCGTCTGCGGGCTTCTTCGCGGGTGGCCAGCCGCGGCAGCATCTCGCTGAAGGCGCGGGATACGCCCTGGAGTGCCGCGGTGAGCTTGCTGGGGATCACCCATGTGCATCAGTCGAGAGGTTGCAGGGGGTGTTCGGGCCAGTTGAGCAGGCGGGCACCCAGGGTGGCGGTCTGGAGGGTGTAGCGGTGTTCGGGGACGGCGGGGTTGTAGCCGGTGAGGGTGTGGATGCGGGCGATGCGGTAGGCCACGGCTCGGACGCTGAGGCCGAGGCGTCGTGCGGTCGCGGTGTGGGTGCAGCCGCTGTCGAAGTACGCGGTGAGGGTGTGCAGGAGGGGTGCCGGTCCACCGCGGGCCTGTTCCAGGCCGCCGAGGACGGTGGCGACGAGGTCGGTGATGGCTGCGCGGTCCCGGCCGAGGACTTGGTACACCAGCAGGTCGGACGAGTGGATCACGGGGTGTGGCAGGCCGAGCCGTTCGGCGAGGTCCAGGGTTTCGCAGGCTTCGCGGTAGGAGCGGGCGACCCCGTTTACGCCGGGCTGGGGACGGCTGATGGCGATCCGGGGGTGGCGGGCCGCTGAGCGGTGGACCTGTTCGGCGAAGTGTTCGCATGCGGCGGCGTTGTTGCCGGCGGATACGCAGATCAGCCGGCCGTCCTTTGCTGTGACCAGAGGCGCCGGGCCGTCGTGGTGGGAGGCCATGGCGTCTTCCGTGTAGCGGGTTGCCGGGTCCGTGGCGGCGAAGGGTGATTTGGCCAGCGCCACGGCGACGCGGTGCGGTCCGGTGAGCTGGAAGCCGATGCGGTGGGCCTGCTCGGCCATGCGGCCGAGGTCGCCGGGGCCGTGCAGCAGGTCGTCGATGAAGATGTGGCGTATCTCTTCCTCACCGCGGATCGCCGCGCGGTGGGCCGCCTCGTAGCCTTCGGTCAGGGTGACCGCCACGTCCCGCATGAGCCGGAACACGTCCGCAGGCGCGGGTATCGCCGTGGTGCGTTCCTGTGCGCTCCGCCCACTCGGAAGCGGAGGCGGGCAGTCGACGCAGTGGGCGTTCAGGTGGGCGGCGATGAGGTCGCGCAGGGGGACTCCGCCTTCGGCCGCGCGTGACGCGATCGCCCGCAGACGGGCGCGATCGTCGACGTCGAGCTCATGCCTCCCAGCCAGGTCCGGGGCCGTCACCTGTTCGCGGAATCGGCCGTCCATCGCCCTGCCTGCGGGGAGCTCGCTGTCACCGGTCATGCGCCCCACTTTGCCTTCGACAGACTGACGATTTACCTCCACTTTGCCATGCGTCGGCAAGGAACGGTACCGAGAGTTGTCCGGCGATGACCGCACATAGCGCGGATTCCCGCAGGTCAGCCGGGTAGAACCCGCTCCGACGGGTCTTCCTCGGCAGGTTGGGGCCACGCGGCGTTCCGCTGTGCGCCCGGGCAGGTGCCGAGGAGGTGCCCATCGCCGACGAGCATCGACGACTGTCCGGGAGTCCCCATGCGTGCACGTGACCTCGCCGAGCCCTACCCCACGATCGCACTGTTCGATCAGCTCACGACCGCTGCCGACCTTCTGGTGTCCCAGCAGCTGCCTGCCCTGCTGGTCCTTGACGCGGAGGGACATCCGGTCGGCGTGCTGCGTGCCGAGCAGCTGATCGCCGCCTGTCTGCCCCGCTACTTCGAACAGGACCCGCTGCTCGCTCAGGTGATCGACGAGCGGCACGCCGACCGGCTGTGTGTGTCGTCCGTGCGGCCGGTGTCCGACTGTTTTCCGCCCGGTCGCCCCCGCCCGTTCTCGGTCAGTCCGCAGTGCACGCTCGTGCAGGTCGCCGAGCTGATGGCTCGTACCGGCAGCTCGGTCGTGGCGGTGACGGCTACGGCGGCCGACGGTACATCCCGGTTGGTTGGGGCGGTCACCGCTGCCCGGTTGCTGGAGCGGCTGCGTCAGGTCACACCCGCGTGAGAGTCACCACGCGGCGAAGCGAGAGGCACCGATGAGTCGCGGAGACGGCCAGAGCCCCACCTTTCTCGGACGGCTTCCGCTGCCCGAACGCAAGGTCGTCGCGGATGCACTGCGTACGGAGACCGTGGGCGGCATGCTGCTCCTGGCTGCCGCGGCAGCGGCCCTGGTGTGGGCCAACACGCCCCTCGGCGACTCCTACGAGGCGGTACGCGACGCCCACTTCGGCATCCCCGCCTGGGGGCTGGACCTGTCCATCGCCCACTGGACCTCCGACGGCCTGCTGACCTTGTTCTTCTTCGTCGCGGGTGCCGAACTCAAACGCGAGCTCGTAGCCGGCGACCTGCGCAGCCCCGCCACCGCCGCCCTTCCGGTGGTCGCCGCCGCGTGCGGCATGGCCGTCCCCGCCCTCGTTTACGGCGTCGTCGCCACCACGGGCGGGGGCAGCTGGAACGGCTGGGCCGTGCCCATGGCCACCGACATTGCCTTCGCTCTCGGCGTGCTGGCCGTGATCAACACGCACCTGCCGTCCGCGTTGCGTGCCTTCCTGCTCACCCTGGCCGTCGTGGACGACCTGGGTGCGATACTCGTCATCGCAGCGTTCTTCACCTCCAGCCTCAACGGCGTGGCCCTGGCCGGAGCCCTCCTGGGACTGGGCCTGTTCTACTGGCTCCACCAGCATCGGCGCGTCCACGGCTGGTACTGGTACGTGCCGCTCGCCCTCACCGTATGGGGCCTGACCTACATCGGAGGGGTTCACGCCACCGTCGCCGGCGTCGTCATGGGGCTCATGCTCCGCGTCGGGCGCAGCCCGCTGCCGGAGAAGGGGACCCTGGAGCACATCGTCCATGTCGCCCGCCCGCTCTCGGCCGGACTTGCCGTCCCCCTGTTCGCTCTGTTCGCGGCCGGGGTCAGTGTTTCCGCCGACAGCCTGGGCACCGTCCTCGACCGGCCGGAGCCCCTGGGCGTCGCCCTCGGGCTGACCGTCGGCAAGGCCCTGGGCATCTTCGGTGGCACCTACCTGGCCGTGCGTTTCACCCGCGCCCGCCTCAACCCGGCCCTCGCCTGGGCCGACGTCTTCGCCCTGTCCGTCCTCGCCGGCATCGGCTTCACCGTCTCCCTGCTCCTGGGCGAACTGGCCTACCCCGACCCGGCCCAGGCACAGTCCATCAAGGCCGCCGTGCTGCTCGGCTCCCTCACCTCCGCCCTCCTGGCCGCGCTCCTGCTCAGGCTGCGCAACGCCAAGTACAGGGCCCTGTACGAGCAGGAGGATCTCGACCTGCCCGCCGACAACCCTCCACCGGAACGCAGGAACGATCCCCGGGGCGGACGCCGGGCCCAGGAACGGCCGACAGCTCTGAGACAGCCCGCCCGTTGCCTTCACTCCGTGCGTGCAGGTTGCCGACCGTAGGCAACCTGCACGCACGAAAGACGGCTGGCTGTCCGCACCCTCGCCGGGCGTGCGGCCGAGGAAGCAGGGGTACCTAGTGAGGAGAAGCCCGTGGACCTGCGAGATCGGCGACCATCGCGACAGGAACAAGGGGCACTGAGCTGTGCTCCGACATGGCCCCACAGCTCTGTTCCGGGGCGCCGCTTGTGTTGTCTCGTCTGGTTGCCTGGCAGCTCCACCCCTGGCCGGGTAGCCGTATCTGGACAATGTGCTCTCTCCGGTCTTCGAGGTGGTGGGCATGAACCCGGGAAGGAACGAGGAACGCATCCTCGCCGAACTCGAACGACGCCTCGTGCACGACGATCCCGCCCTGGCCGCGACCATGGCCACGCTCAACCAGCAATTTCACAATGAACCCGACGAACCGGACGGACAACCCCCTGGCGGCCATGACGCGGACACGGCGCAACGCCGACGGTGGGTGACCGCCGTCGCGGCGTTCACCGCGATCGCCGCGCTGGGCCTGCTCCTGACGGCCGTGCTCAACAGCAACCCACGCCAGAACGACAACGACACCGTCCCCACGCGTGGCCTCGCCCCGGCCGTATCCGTACACACCGAGCGTCGCTCTCCGCGACGGACCGCTGCACGGCGACGCCGCCCGGGCCACGCCACGCAGGGTCCTTCCGCCGCTCCGCCGACGGCACACTTCAAAGAACCGGTGAGCGGCTCTGTTCCCGCGGAACCGCGCCCGCCGGTCCAGGGACACCCACGTCGCCAGGGGCGCGTTGCCGGCCCCGGCGGGTTGCAGCCGCCTGTGCGGGAGGGCGCGCGCGCACGACACCCGGCTCACTCGCGCGGGAGACAGTGATGAGCAACGCGCCGCAGCTCGGGCGGATTCTCGGCGTGCCGCTGCGCATCCACTGGACCGCTCTCGTCTTGGTGTTCCTCTTCGGTTACGGCCTGGGCAGCCGGACGCTTCCCCGGTGGACCCCGGAGCGGTCCCAGGCGGCCTATACGGCCGCCGCGCTCATCGGCGCCCTGCTGCTCCTGTTGAGCCTGCTGGCCCACGAGTGCGCACATGCTTTCGTGGCCCGCCGCAAGGGGATCCCCGTCCGCCATGTCACTCTCTGGGGCCTCGGCGGCATGACGGAGATGGACAAACCGCCCGCACCCGGCGTGGCCTTCCTCGTGGCCGTGAGCGGGCCGCTGACCAGTCTTGTCGTCGGTGGAGCGGCGCTCGGCGCGGGAGTAGGGCTGGGCGCGGGACCCGGTTGGGAGATGCCCGCGGCCGTCCTGGTGTGGCTCGGCTGGGCGAACCTGCTGCTGGGCGCGTTCAATCTCCTGCCCGCCGCACCGCTCGATGGCGGACGCGTGGTCCAGGCCGCGATGTGGTGGCGCACCGGGGACCGGGAGCGGGCCGAACTGGCAGTCGGACGCAGCGGCCAGATCCTCGGCCTGGTGCTCGCTGCCCTCGGATGGATCGTCCTGCTGCGCGGCGCTTTGGGTGGGCTGTGGCTGACGTTCGCCGGCCTCTTCATCATGGTCGTGGCCAAAGCCCAGCGTCAGCAGGCCGCCCTCAGCACGGCCCTGAACGGGCTCCGCGCCGGCGACACCATGTCCAGCCCCGTGGAAACTGCTCCCGACTGGGCCACGGTGCGGCAGTTCATCGACGGGCCGGCGACGCGCACCCGCCGTTCGGTGCTGCCGCTGCTCGACTTCGAGGGCCGCCCCAGCAGTCTGCTCCACCTCTCTCAGCTCGCACGAATCCCCGTGGGACAGCGGGAGACGGTGCGTCTGCGCGACGTGGCGACGCCCCTGTCGCGGTGTACGACCTGCGCCCCGGACGACCTGCTGGTGGACGCCGTCAAGAACCTCCGAGCGGGCAGCGGCGGACGGATCCTCGTCGTGGACGGCCACGCCCTCACCGGCATCATCACCACACGGGACATCACACGCCTCGTCCAGCGCCGCCAACTGGGCGGCAACGAGCACAAGGACAACTGAGCACGCTTCGGCAGGCCGTGGCCGGTCACCGATAGCGAAGCAGGAGCATGGCCGCGTCATCCTGCATCGGGCCGCCCACGTGCTGGAGCAGGTCCTGCCGCACGGCCTCCAGCGCGCTCTCCGCGTCGCGCTCCTTGAGCAGATGCGTACGGTCGGACAGCGGGTAGAACCGGCCGTCACGATCCCGGGCCTCGGTGACCCCGTCGGTGTACAGCAGCAGTTGATCCCCGGGGCGGAAGTCGGCACGGAACGGCTCCGGTTCCGACGGGCCGTGCGCGCTCAGGCCTAGGGGCAGCGCGTAGGAGATCGGTTCCGGCAGCGTCACGGAGCCGTCGGCGCGGAGCAGCAGGGGCGCCGGATGGCCGTAGTTGAGGAAGGTGACCTCCCGGTCCCGTATCTCGGCGAGGATCGCGGTGACGAACTTCTCGCCCTCCAACTGCCGGTCGACGGACCGCACCAGCCTGCGCCCCACGCCGAGCAGATCCTCCTCGTCCAAAGCCGCCTCACGAAAGGCACCCAGGACCACGGCCGCGGTCTCCACCGCGTCCAGTCCCTTGCCCTGCACGTCACCCACGATCACCCGCACGCCCTGCGGTGCGGCGACCACCTCGTACAGATCGCCGCCGATGCGTGCCTCGGCGACGGCGGACATGTAGCAGACGGCGGCGCGGAGCTGACCCGCCAGCCGCGGCACCGGTTTGAGCAGCACCCGCTGGGCCGCCTCGGCGATCGACCGCACATTGTCGAGTTCCGCCTCCCGCTGCCTGCGCATGGACACCGCGACGAGCCCCGCCGCGGTGACGCCGACGACGGAGGCGATGCTCACATAGCCGCGGGTGGCGTCAATCACGTCGTCGTAGACGCCCAGTCCGGAGGTGAGTACCAGCGCGATCGCACCGATGCACGCGGTGCGCCGCCATCCGCCGACGAGCGGGGCGAAGGCAGGCCCCAGCGACACCAGCGGCAGCAGCCCCACCGCCGGTCCGCTGGCGACATCGGCGATCGTCACCGCCGCGATCATGACGAACGGCAGGGCGGACAGCACGGCGAACCGGCCGTTCTCCTCGGACACATCCCCCTCCAGCACCCGTGGCAACTCCCCGCAGGGGTAGGGCCTATCGTCGCAGACAGCCGGGCGGTGGCTCCGGTCCGAGCCGAAAGTGCGCATCGCCCCTGTCCGTCATTTGGACCCAGTGATGGGCCCGGTGTCGTGCGGCACGATCTTTCGCGGCCTGACCGCAGCGACTCAGTTCTCTTCGGACCTTGCGGAGGCCAGGATCTCGGGCAGCTCGGCACACTCTGCGCCCCACCGTGGCTTCCACACTCGCAGCCGCGCCGGTTCCTCTGCTCCGATGCGGCGTGGAACCTGAGGATCACCGAGCGCGGCCTGTTCGGTCCCTGAAGTCCCCGGCGGGTGTCAGACGTTGACGCCGTCCTGGGCGATGCCCCGCAGACCCGACGCATAGCCCTGGCCGATGGCGCGGAACTTCCACTCGCCTCCGTGCCAGTACACCTCGCCGAAGACCATCGCGGTCTCGCTGGAGGCATCCTCGGTCAGGTCGTAGCGGGGGATCGCGGCCGTCGGCCTGGTTCACCACGCGGATGAACGCGTCGCGGACCTGGCCGAAGCTCTGGCCGCGCTGTTCGGCGTCGTAGATGGAGACCGGAAAGACAATCTTGGAGACCTGGGACGGCACCGCCGCGAGGTCGACCTGGATCTGTTCGTCGTCGCCGTGGCTGCCACCGGTGAGGTTGTCGCCGGAGTGCACGACCGAACCCTCAGGGCTGCGCAGGTTGTTGAAGAAGACGAAATGCTAGTCGGAGACGACTCTGCCGGAGGTATCGCACAGCAGGGCGGAGGCGTCGAGGTCGTAGTCCGCACCGGTGGTGGTGGTGCGCACGGCCCAGCCGAGCCCGATGGTCACGGCGGTCAGGCCCGGTGCCTCCTTGCTCAGCGACACGTTGCCGCCCTTGGCCAAGGTCACACTCATGAGTCCCCTCCGTCGGATCGCCCGTCATATGCTGTGCTGACAACGGGCAGACGCCGGGGCGGGTTCCCCTGCGCCACAGTCCGTCAGGTGTGTGGGGACGCGGCTCTCTCGGTGGCAGCCGAGGCCAGGTCGCGAATGGCGGGCAGCTTCTTGTAGAGCTGGTCGCCGGGGCACTGGGTGTTGTAGCCGTCGCGATGGCCGTGGATGGCCGGCAGTCTCAGCTGGGCACCCAGTTTCCAGGATTTGTGGAAGTAGTCGGTGCCGTCGGCGCCAGCGGTGAGCGAGGTCGTGCCCGCCGGGCTGACGCCGTACTGGTCGAGCTTCCAGGCAGCGAGCTTGGCCACCGCGGTCAGGACGGCCTGGCTCGGAGCGATGCTGGTGTAGGTGCCGAAGACGGCGATGCCGGTGGTCTGTGAGTTGAAACCGTAGGCGTGGGCGCCCAGCACCGGTCGGTCGACGCCGCCCTTGCGGCCCTCGTAGATCGTGCCGCACTTGTCGATCAGGAAGTTGTAGCCGATGTCCTTCCAGCCCAGCTGGCCGACGTGGTAGGCGTGGATGCCCCGTACGACGGCCGGGGCGTCGGCGCAGGTGTAGCTGTTGGATCCGGCGGTGTGGTGGACGACGGCTGCCTTGATCTTCCCGCCGGGCAGATAACTCGGTGCCTCGGGCCGATCGACTCGTCGGCGCCCCACCCGGCGCGCGAGGTGATGGCCGGGCGTGGTGCGGACGCGACCGCAGCCGCCCCGGCAGCGGCGATGTTCGAGTGGCTGGCGGGAACGGACGGCGTGGAGTCGTCGGGGCCGGGATCGATCAGGTCCAGCCGCAGTCCGTCGGGGAGGTCGGAGTCGGTGTCCGCATCCGTGGTGATGCGGACCTCGGCGCCGTCGGACGGGCGACCCACAGGGGGTCGGTACCGCCCCGCCGTGCCGTCTCCTCGGCACGGGACCCGTCGCCGTCCAGTGGCCGCCACTCGGACCACATCCCGGTCTCGGCGTCCCGGGTGCGGACCTCCACCGTGCCGATGAGCGGCGATGCCGGATCGTCCCAGGTGACCCCGAACATGCTGAACGGCCGGGTGTCCGCGGCGCGCAACGCGGCGGCCCGATGGTCGGGCGTGACGTGCACGAGGTGTTCTTCACCGTATGGCCGGGCCACCCCAGGCTGCGCGGAGCCGTCCCCGTCGGGCGCCGGTGGCACGGGGGAGCCTTGGAGGGACAGAGCTCCGGCCACCGCTGCCGCAACCATGTGTGCTGTTCTCCACACCCGTGAACTCCCTGCGTATGACGATGCTGTCCGATCGAGCGGCGAGCCCGGCCGCACGTGATGATCACCGGATCATCAACGCGGGGAAGGCTGCGGGCCCACGGCCTGTGCCTCCGAACGAGTGAGCGGCACTGCGCCGGACGGCCCTGACCAGACCCGACACCGACCGAACTGCGCCCCGCTGTCGAGGAAGCCCAAAGACGCCTGCATGCCGGCGATGAGATCGGCCAGTCCGAGGATCAGAAGCGGGACGCCGGGCGCGGGCAGGGTGTGCCTTGCGGCACCGGCCACGGCCAGCGGAACTGCGATGGTCCCGGGGGCCGTCAGGCCGTGTCCACGGGCGGCCGGGCGTGCCGTCCCCTGCCGGGCTGTTGCAGCCGGTGGCCGCACCACCGCTGTCCCGGCCCAGCAACAACCACAACCAGCACGACCGAGAACGTGTCCGCTGACGTCCCTCCGACAGGAAATCAGGCGGAGGTGACCGGCAATACGTCCGGCGACAACGCCCCTGCATGGGCAGCGGCGCTCGTCATCCGCCTGCGGTGATGACGTCGGCACAGCACCTCATACCCCACCTCCGCCGCCGAGCCGGCCACATCCCCTACCACCACCTGCTCGCCCTCGACCACCATCTCCCCGGCCAGCGTGCGCGCGTTATGGGTGGCTCGTGCACCGCACCAACACATCGCCTCGACCTGCAACGTCTCCACGCGGTCTGCAAGTTCGATCAAACGCTGCGAGCCGGGGAAGAGCTTGGTGCGGAAGTCCGTGGTGATGCCGAACGCGAAGACGTCCAAGTCGAGGTCGTCCACGATCCGGGCCAACTGGTCGATCTGCTCCGGCGCGAGGAACTGCGCCTCGTCCACGATCACGTAATCGACCTTGGCACCGTGCGACATCTGCTCCACCAGGTACCCGTACAGGTCCATGCCCGGAGCCGCCTCAACCGCGTCCGTGACCAAGCCCAAACGCGACGACAACTTACCCTCGCCGGCACGGTCATCCCGCGTGAAGATCACACCCTGCAGACCCCTTGCCGAACGGTTGTGCCCAATTTGAAGCGCCAAAGTTGACTTCCCACAGTCCATCGTCCCGGAGAAGAACACCAGCTCGGGCATGGCGAGTTGAGCACCTTTCGGCGGAGGGCGGTTCAGGGGCGACTCGGGCGGCCGACGATCAGGAGCGTACTTCGAGCAGCGGGACCAGCTGCTCGGCGGGGGTCAGCGAACCGTGGTTGCCGAGCATCGACGACTCCTTCGGCTCCCGCTGTGAGGCGATGAGGAGGACGTCGTCGCGGGCCGCCGCGACCACGTCACCGATACGGGCGTACACCCGCTCCTCGATCCGGTCGGGCCGCCCGAACCAGCCCGCCGCGATCGCCTCGTCCCGGGACGCCACCCAGAACTGCTCGCCAAGCACCTCGCGCCAGCAGGTCAGGACGTCCGATGCGGCGCCCGGGACGGCGTACACATGCCGGGCGCGGCCCTCGCCGCCGAGCAGGGCGACGCCGGCGCGCAACTCCCAGTCCTCGTCGAAGTCGATGCGGTGCAGCTCGTCGAAGGGGATGTCGATCATGCCGTGGTCTGCGGTGATGTACAGGGCCGTGCGGGGCGGCAGTTGCTCGGCCAGGCGCTGGGCCAGGCGGTCCACGTACATGAGTTGTCCGCGCCAGGGGTCCGAGTCGACGCCGAAGCGGTGGCCCTTGCCGTCCACCTCGGCGTAGTACGTGTAGACCAACGAGCGGTCGCCGACGGCCAGTTGCTCGGCGGCGAGGTCCATGCGCTCCTCTCCGGAGAGGCGCCCGTGGAACGTTCCGCCGCTCAGCGCGACCTTCGTCAGGGGCGTGTTCTCGAAGGTCGGCGAGGAGACCTGTGCGGTGTGCACGCCTGCCGCGTCGGCGAGCTGGAAGACCGTCGGGTACGGCTGCCAGACGTCCGGCGGTGTCCATGGGTTCCAGCGGAGCTGGTTCATCAGCTCGCCGGTCTCCGGATTGCGCACGGTGTAGCCGGGCAGGCCGTGGACGCCCGGCGGCAGCCCCGTACCGACCGTGGCGAGTGAGGTGGCGGTGGTCGCGGGGTAGGCGGCGGTGATCGGGCGGCCGGTGCCGCCGCGGGAGCTGCCCAGGAGGGAGCTCATGAACGGGGCCTCTTCGGGGTGCGCCTTCAGCTGCTCCCAGCCGAGGCCGTCGATCAGGAAGACGCAGTTCCGGTCGGCCGGAGTCAGGTCCGTGAGCGTGGCGGTGAGATTCGGTACGCCCATGCCCGCGGCGAGTGTGGGCAGCAGATCGGCAAGCGAACCGGAGCCGTACTCGGGCACGGGTGCGGACTCGACGGTGAGGGGTTCCGGGTGGTCCCAGAGGGGCTGCGCCATTACGGGGTGACGTCCGCGGTCGCCTCGGAGAGCGACTGGGCGAAGGCGAGCGTCTGACGCACGGCGTCCGGGCCGTCGCCTGCCTCGCTGACGCGCAGGCTGAGGTCGTCCGCCGTCGAGCTGCCCGTATAGCCGTGGTCCGCCTCGCAGTTGGGGTCTCCGCAGGCGGCCGGCTCCAGGTCGAGGCGGGAGACCGCGCCCCAGCCGATGGTGAGGACGACCTCGCGGGGCAGTGTCCCGGGCACGTACTTCTCCGGGTTGGCGACGACCCGGCTGAGAACGACCGACGAGATCCGGCCAAGCTTCACGGACTCGGTGGACGTCGTCGCGTACGGCGTCGGCGACGTACTGTCCGCGGCCTGCTCGTCGGTGTGGCTCACGATGAAGCGGTTGTCGGTGAGGACGAGCACCGTCACATGCCGACGCACCTCGTTGGCGTCGAACGTCGTCTCCTGGTGGACCAGAAACGACCGGATGGCCTCGCCGCCGACAGCGGCCTCCACCGCCTCGGCCACGAGGGCCGGGTAGTAGCCGCTGCGCTCGATCGCCGCTCGCAGCCCCTGGGTCGATGTACTGGTCTTGGCCATGGCGCCCATCCTACGGGGGCGCACTGACTGCGAGGCACCGATCAGTACACAGGAAGTGTGCGCGGACCGAGGTCGCCGCGGGCGGGCGGGGGCGCTAGCCGCACGGAGGCACCGAGCGCCGACAGCCCGCGCGGGGCTACGACCACGGGCTCCAGAGTGACGGAGACGACCTCCGGGTGGTCGTCCACAAGGCGCGACAGGCGCAACAGCAGTTCCTCCAGAGCCGCCGTGTCCGCCGGTGCCGAGCCCCGCCAGCCGAAGAGGAGCGGCGCCGTCCGGATCGACCGGACCAGAGAGTCCGCATCCCGGTCGGTGACCGGAATCAGCCTGTGCGCGGTGTCGCCGAGCAGCTCCGAGGCGGCCCCGGCGAGCCCGAACGAGAGCACCGCTCCGGCCGCCGGGTCGATCACCGCTCGGACGACGGTGTCGACGCCGCGGGGCGCCATGCTCTGCACCACCGGGCGCAGCTCCGCGGGCTTCCCGAAGAGCTCGGTCAACTCGGCGTACGCCCGACGCAGTTGCTCTTCGTCCGCCAGATCCAGTCGTACGCCGCCCAGGTCGGCGCGGTGCCGCAGGTGCGGGGCGGTGGCCTTCAGCGCCACGGGGTAGCCGGAGCGCTCGGCCGCCGCGACGGCTTCGTCGGGCGTCGGGGCGGGCAGGGCGCGGCGTACGTCGATGCCGTACCGGCCGAGCAGCGTGCAGGTGTCCTCGGGGCCGAGCGTGAGCCCGGCCGGGTCGCCCTTCGCCAGCAGAGCGTCGATCTGCTCGGCGGCCCCCTTTTCGTCGATGTCCTCGAATTCGGGCACCCGGCCGGGCTCGGCGGCGTCCCGGCGCCACTGCCCGTATCTGACGGCTTCGGCGAGGGCGCGGACGGCGCGTTCGGCCGCGGGGTAGGCGGGGATGAGTGGGGATTCGTCCGCAGGGGCCTGTGGCGCGGGGCGTTCGGCGGGCGCCGGCACCTGGTGCTCGACGGCATGGGGCGCGGTGCTGGTGGCGGCGGAGAGCGCTTCGGCGAGCCCGCCGAGCTCCACATGGACCACGAGCACCGGCTTCGCCGGGGACGCCGCCGCGGCCGAGCGGAGCGCCTCGGCGAGAGGGGCGTCGGCCGCGGACGTCTCACCGACCGCTGGTATGGCCGTGACCACGACAGCGTCACAGGCGTCATCGGTCAGCGCATGTGAGAGCGCCGCATGGAAATCGTCTGCGGATGCCGCCGTGGTCAGATCCAGCGGGGGCAACGGCCGAAGTCCTTCAGCGAGGCAGGCGTCGTACGTGAGCAGCCCGAGCGACTCGGAGTTCCCGAGGATGGCCACACGGGGCCCGGCGGGGAGCGGCTGGCGTGCCAGCAGCAGCCCGGCGTCGACGAGTTCGGTGATCGTGTCCACCCGGATGACCCCGGCCTGCCGCAGCAGCGCGGAGACGGTCGCGTGCGGCAGCCGCGTGGCCCGTACGGCATGTCCCGGAGGTGCGGCCCCGCCGTGCCGCGCGCCCTGGACGACGACGAGCGGCTTGGCCGCGGCGGTCCGGCGCGCGAGGCGCGTGAACTTCCGCGGGTTGCCGATGGATTCGAGGTACATGAGCGCGACATCGGTGTCGGGGTCGTCGTACCAGTACTGCAGTACGTCGTTGCCGGACACGTCCGCGCGGTTGCCCGAGGAGATGAACGTCGACACCCCGGTCACGCCCGTGACGCCGCCACCGCGCCGCTGCAGCCGGGACAGCAGCGCGATCCCGATGGCACCGGACTGCGCGAACAGACCGATGCGTCCGGACCGCGGCATCTCGGGCGCGAGCGAGGCGTTGAGCCGTACATCCGGAGCGGTGTTGATGACCCCGAAGGCGTTGGGCCCGATGATGCGCATGCCGTACGCGCGCGCGTGGCGCACGAGTTCACGCTGGCGCTCCAGCCCTTCGGGGCCGCTCTCGGCGTACCCCGCGGAGATCACGACGAGCCCCTGCACGCCATGCTCACCGCAGTCGGCGACGGCCTGGGGGACGTGCTCGGCCGGGACGGCGACCACGGCGAGATCGACGGGGTCCGGGATGTCACGGATCGAGCGGTACGCCGCGACTCCGCCGAGTTCCTTCTCCTGCAGGGCCCTGTTCACCGCGTACAGGCGTCCGCCGAACCCGGCCCCACGGAGGTTGTCGAGGACGCTGCGCCCCACTCCCCCGGGTGCGCGGCCGGCCCCGATGACGGCGACCGAACCGGGTGTGAGGAGCCGGGCCACGGACCGCGCCTCGGCACGCTGCTCCCGGGCCCACTGCACCGCGCGTGAGCGGTCGGTGGGCTCCAGGTCGAACTCCAGGCGTACGACGCCGTCTTCGAAGCTGCGCTTCTGTTGGTAGCCGGCGTCCGTGAACACCTTGATCATCTTGTTGTTGGCGGGCAGCACCTCGGCGGCGAACCGGCGAATGCCGCGCTCGCGGGCCACCGCGGCGATGTGTTCCAGCAGCGCGGAGGCCACGCCGCGGCCCTGGTGGGCGTCCTGCACGAGGAAGGCGACCTCGGCCTCGTTGGCCGGAGCTGAGGCCGGCAGCCCCTCGGCGTTGATGCGGTCGTAGCGTACGGTGGCGATGAACTCGCCGCCGACCGTGGCCGCGAGTCCCACCCGGTCCACAAAGTCGTGGTGCGTGAAGTGGTGGACATCCTTTGCGGACAGGCGCGGGTACGGCGCGAAGAAGCGGTAGTACTTCGACTCGTCGGACACCTGCTCGTAGAAGCTGACCAGGCGGTCGGCGTCGTCGGCCGTGATCGGCCGGATGCGCGCGGTGCCGCCGTCGCGCAGCACGACGTCGGCCTCCCAGTGGGCGGGATACTCGTGCCGGTCCGACGAGGTCTGCATGGGCCCCAGAGTACGGCTCGTGTCCGACAATGGCGCGAGGCGAGTCCGGGTCCCGACTCGGGCCCCCGCACGGGCTCCTGGCCTCTGCCGGGCTCATCGCCCGCTCGGGGACGCTTCACGTATGGAATAGTGGTCTAGACAACCTGAGAACACCTGAAGGGCAGCATCACATGGCTGAGCGCCGCGTCAACGTCGGCTGGGCCGAGGGCCTCCACGCCCGCCCCGCCTCCATCTTCGTCCGTGCGGCCACGGCCGCCGGCGTCCCTGTGACGATCTCCAAGGCGGACGGCAACCCCGTCAACGCCGCCTCCATGCTCGCGGTGCTCGGCCTGGGCGCCAAGGGCGGCGAGGAGATCGTCCTGGCCTCCGACGCCGAGGGCGCGGACGCCGCGCTCGACCGCCTGGCCAAGCTGGTCGCGGAAGGGCTCGAGGAACTGCCCGAGACTGTTTAGTGCACCTGAACCGGCGCCGCTCTCGCGGAGATGGTTGCGCGCGGCCTGGGTTCCTCAATTGATGGTTGCGGTGGTCGTCGCATCAAAAGACACCATCCCGCACACATACCTGAAGGGCTCGCCCGAAATATCGGGCGGGCCCTTTGCAATTCCAGGATGCGGGCAGCGAAAATAATCCCCCGCGAATTACTCCCCCTTTGTATACGGCGCCACTGTTAATGCCGCAGGCTCGCCGTGTTTACGGGGTGTTGCGAAGTCCTCACACGCTCCACGCGATCAGCGCGCTCGGGAAAGCGCAGCCGATGTGCGGCCGTCGCCCGCTCGGTGTGCAGAGCCGTGATGGCCCGGGCCCGCTCGCTGTCGCCGCGCGCGACGGCGTCCACGATGCCGCCGTGCTCCGACCAGGACTCGGCGGGGTGGGCCGGCGCCTCAACCGAGTACATCCAGGCGATCTTGTGCCGCAGCTGGGTGAGCATCGAGGTCAGCGCGGGGCTGCCGGAGGCCTGCGCGAGCGTCTCGTGGAACCAGCCGCCCAGCGAGCGCAGATCCTCGCCCTGGCCCCTCCTGGCCCGCTCCTGGCCCAGCCTGACGAGGCCTCGCAGCACCTTGAGGTGCGCCTCCGTCCGCCGCTGCGCGGCGCGCGCGGCGCCCAGCGGCTCCAGGAGCATGCGCATCTCCAGGAGGTCGGCGGCCTCCTGCTCGGTGGGTTCCGCGACGCACGCGCCCGCGTGGCGGCGGGTGACGACGAAGCCCTCCGCCTCCAGCGTGCGCAGCGCCTCCCGCACGGGGACCCGCGAGACGCCGTAGCGACGCGCGAGCAGTTCCTCGGTGAGCCGGCTGCCGCGTTCGTAGACACCCGCGACGATGTCGTCACGGATCGCCGTGCATACCGAGTGCGCGGGAATACGCATGACCGGACCTCCGCCTTAATCCCCGCGAAACGCGGTCGATTGACGCTCGTTCGGTGACTCTATTGCAGAGAGCCGGAAATTCCGATGGCGGGCCGGAATCCATGGAGTTTTTTTGGACACATAGTCGCGCAGAACAGGCAGTCGTCCCGTCGGCATGCCTGAAAGCCCCGGCTCGGTGAGCCGGGGCTTTCAGGAGGGGTGCGGTGATGCTTCTGCGCCGTCAGCGCAGTCAGACGTTCACGCCGTGCGACCTGAGGTAGGCGAGGGGGTCCATGTCCGAGCCGTACTCCTGGGACGTACGTGCCTCGAAGTGGAGGTGTGCTCCGGTGACGTTGCCGGTCGCCCCGGAGAGGCCTATCTGCTGGCCCGGGGTGACGCTCTGGCCGACGGAGACGGAGAGGGACGACATGTGGGCGTACTGCGTGTACGTGCCGTCGTTCATCTTGATGACGACCTGGTTGCCGTACGAGCCCTCGAAGCCGGCCTCTACGACGGTGCCGGCACCCACGGCGCGGACGGTGGTGCCGCTTGCGGCGTGGAAGTCGATGCCGGTGTGGCTGCCGGAGGACCAGACGGAGCCGCCGGCCTTGTAGCCGGTGGAGACGTACGAGTCGCTGATCGGCGAGACGAAGGAGTTGAGCAGGCGCTTGCGCTCGGCCTCGCGGGCGGCGCGCTCCTTGGCCTCACGCTCGGCCTTGGCCTTCGCCTCGGCACGGGCCTTCTGCTCCGCGGCCCGCTTCTGGGCGGCCTCCTCGGCCGCCTCGCGGGCGGCGGCCTCCTCGGCGGCCTGCCGCTGGGCGTGCGCCTGGGCGTCGATCTGGTCGGCGACCGAGTCGCCCATGGTGACGGCCTGGGTCAGCCCTGTCTGCTTGACCGAGGAGGGGCCGGCGAACGCCGGGGCGGCCAGGGTGCCGATGACACCGGTGGTGGCGAGCGTCGCAACGCCCACGGTCCTCGAGGACGTGCGCTTCGTACGGCTCGGGCGACGGTGCTTCCCGGTGGCGCGGGTGAACGCCATGAAGTGGCTGGTCCTTTCCTTCCTTCTCGCCTACCGGGTTAGCTGACGGGTTCGGAGCAGGAAGGTCTCCTACGGGCTCCCTCCAGGAGGGCGCCCGATTCACCCCAGGGACTGCGATGGGTCCCCGGCTCCCCTGGCTCGCGCCGTACGGGGACTCGGCGATGACTGTCCGGTGCCGCGGATGCGGCGCACTGCCTGACGAACAGCCGGACCGACGCTAAGCGGGCCATCTCTCAAACAACAAACGGATGACGGCTTTTGTAGCGCACGCCACAGGGCAGACACACAACCTCCATACCAACTCTCAATCAATCCAATCAATTTGGACAAAGCGGGACCCTGGAGGCTCATCAGCCTCCAGGGTCCCCAGGGATGTGCGGCGGTGCTCTACTCGGCCGGGACCACGCTCACTTCACCGATTCCGAGGGCCTTGACGGGCTCCTCGATCTGGGCGGCGTCCCCGACGAGGACGGTCACCAGACGGTCCACCGGGAAGGCGCTCACGGCGGCCGCGGTGGCCTCCACAGTGCCCGTCGCGGCGAGTTGGCGGTACAGCGTCGCCTGGAAGTCGTCCGGCAGGTGCTGCTCCACCTGGTCGGCGAGCGTGCCGGCGACGGCGGCCGCGGTCTCGTACTTGAGCGGCGCCACGCCCACCAGGTTCTGTACGGCGATGTCGCGCTCGGCGTCCGTCAGGCCCTCGGCCGCGAGCGTACGCAGCACCTTCCAGAGGTCGTCGAGCGCCGGGCCGGTGTTCGGCGTGTCCACCGAGCCACTGATGGCGAGCATCGCGGCGCCCGTGCCGTCCGGAGCGGAGCGCAGCACCTGGCCGAACGCCCGCACACCGTAGGTGTAGCCCTTTTCCTCGCGCAGGACACGGTCAAGACGCGAGGTGAGGGTGCCTCCGAGGCAGTACGTGCCGAGCACCTGGGCGGGCCACACACGGTCGTGCCGGTCGGCGCCGACGCGGCCGATGAGCAGCTGTGTCTGGACGGCTCCGGGACGGTCGACGATGACCACACGGCCGGTGTCGTCGGCGGTCACCGGAGGCACGGGACGCGCCTCGGCCGGCGAGCCGGTCCAGGCGCCGAGCGTCTCGCCGAGCAGCGCGTCGAGGTCGACACCGGTGAGGTCGCCGACGACGACCGCGGTGGTGGTGGCGGGGCGTACATGCTTCTCGTAGAAGGCGCGTACGGCCGCCGAGTCGATGCTCGCGACCGTCTCCTCGGTGCCCTGGCGCGGGCGCGACATGCGTGAGGTCGCCGGGAAGAGCTGCTTGGAGAGCTCCTTGGCGGCGCGGCGGGCCGGGTTGGCGGTCTCATGCGGAATCTCGTCGAGCCGGTTGCGGACGAGGCGTTCGACCTCGCTGTCCTCGAAGGCGGGCGCCCTGAGGGCGTCGGCGAGCAGGCCGAGCGCCTTCTGGAGCCGCGACACGGGGACTTCGAGGCTCAGGCGTACGCCCGGGTGGTCGGCGTGCGCGTCCAGCGTGGCGCCGCAGCGCTCCAGCTCGGCGGCGAACTCCTCGGCGGAGTGCTTGTCGGTGCCTTCGGAGAAGGCACGCGCCATGATCGTGGCGACACCGTCCAGGCCCTTCGGCTCGGCCTCCAGCGGTGCGTTCAGGAGCACTTCCACGGCGACGACCTGCTGGCCGGGGCGGTGACAGCGCAGCAGCGTCAGGCCGTTGCCCAGCACCCCGCGCTCGGGCGCCGGGAAGGCCCAGGGCTTGGCCTCGCCGGCCTGGGGCTGGGGGTGGAAGTCCATGGTCACGGTGGCCTCGGTCACTGGGCGCTCTCCTCGTCGGTGGCGATCGGCTCGTACACGAGCACCGCGCGGTTGTCGGGGCGCAGGCGGGACTTGGCGGCCTCCTGGACCTCGTCGGCCGTGACGTCGAGCACGCGCTGTACGGCGGTCAGGGCGAGCTGCGGGTCGTCGAACAGGACGGCGTAGCGGCACAGTTCGTCGGCGCGGCCGGCGACCGTACCGAGCCGGTCCAGCCACTCGCGTTCCAACTGAGCCTGGGCGCGCTCCATTTCCTCGGCCGTGGGGCCCTCCTCGGCGAACCGGGCGAGCTCCTCGTCGACGGCCGCCTCGATGACGGGGACCTCGACATCGCCGGAAGTCTTCACATCGAGCCAGCCCAGGGAGGGCGCTCCGGCCAGGCGCAGCAGACCGAAACCGGCCGCCACAGCCGTACGGTCCCGGCGCACGAGGCGGTTGTAGAGGCGGGAGGACTCGCCGCCGCCGAGGACGGTCAGGGCGAGGTCGGCCGCGTCGCACGCGCGTGTGCCGTCCTCCGGGAGCCGGTAGGCGGCCATCAGCGCGCGCGCCGGGACCTCCTCCTCGACGACCTCGCGCAGCTGCTCGCCGATAGTGTCCGGCAGGGAGCCGTCACGCGGGGCGGGCTTGCCGTCGTGCCCCGGGATGGAGCCGAAGTACTTCTCGACCCAGGCGAGCGTCGACTCCGGGTCGATGTCGCCGACGATCGACAGGACGGCGTTGTTGGGCGCGTAGTAGGTGCGGAAGAACGCGCGCGCGTCCTCCAGGGTCGCCGCGTCCAGGTCGGCCATCGACCCGATCGGGGTGTGGTGGTACGGGTGGCCCTCCGGGTACGCGAGGGCGGTCAGCTTCTCGAAAGCGGTGCCGTAGGGGACGTTGTCGTAGCGCTGGCGGCGCTCGTTCTTGACGACGTCCCTCTGGTTCTCCATCGACTCGTCGTCGAGCGCGGCGAGCAGCGAGCCCATGCGGTCGGCCTCCAGCCAGAGGGCGAGCTCCAGCTGGTGGGCGGGCATGGTCTCGAAGTAGTTGGTGCGCTCGAAACTGGTCGTGCCGTTGAGCGAACCGCCCGCGCCCTGCACCAGTTCGAAGTGGCCGTTGCCCTTCACCTGGCCCGATCCCTGGAACATCAGATGCTCGAAGAGGTGGGCAAGTCCGGTACGCCCCTTGACCTCATGGCGCGAGCCGACGTCGTACCAGAGGCACACCGCCGCGACCGGGGTCAGATGATCTTCGGAGAGCACCACGCGCAGGCCGTTGGCCAGGCGGTGCTCGGTCGCTGTCAGCCCGCCGGAGCCGGCCTCGACGGTGGCCGTGTGACCCATGGGCATGTACGTCCCTTCGATCGCGGAAAACTGCTGAATTCCTGCTAGTCATGCCACTGTATGCAAGCGCGCTGACAGCTGCCGAAGTTCCCGGAACGGCTACGCCGAGAGCGAGCGGGCCGGTGCCCGCCCGGACCCCTGTGCATGGGGCGTGGTCCGGGTTGTCAGTGGGGCGGTCCACAATGGAGCTCGTCAGAACCCGTTCATGCCCCGGCAGACAGTGTGAAGGAGTCGCAGCAGCGATGGCCCGCCGCAGCACGAAGACCCCGCCGCCAGACGACTTCGAGGAGCGCATCCTCGACATCGACGTCGTCGACGAGATGCAGGGCTCCTTCCTCGAGTACGCGTACTCGGTGATCTACTCCAGGGCCCTGCCGGACGCCCGTGACGGTCTCAAGCCCGTGCACCGCCGCATCGTCTACCAGATGAACGAGATGGGACTGCGCCCCGACCGCGGCTATGTGAAGTGCGCCCGCGTCGTCGGCGAGGTCATGGGTAAGTTGCACCCCCACGGCGACGCGTCGATCTACGACGCCCTGGTGCGCCTGGCTCAGCCCTTCTCGATGCGTCTGCCCCTGGTGGACGGCCACGGCAACTTCGGCTCGCTGGGCAACGACGACCCGCCGGCCGCCATGCGGTACACCGAGTGCCGGATGGCCGACGCGACCTCCCTGATGACGGAGTCGATCGACGAGAACACGGTCGACTTCGCCCCGAACTACGACGGCCAGGAGCAGGAGCCCGGCGTCCTCCCGGCCGCGTATCCGAACCTGCTGGTGAACGGCGCCTCGGGCATCGCGGTCGGTATGGCCACGAACATGCCGCCGCACAACCTCGGCGAGGTGATCGCCGCCGCCCGGCATCTGATCCGGTACCCGGGTGCCGATCTCGAGACGCTCATGAAGCACATCCCGGGGCCCGACCTGCCCACGGGCGGAAAGATCGTCGGCCTCTCCGGGATCAGGGACGCGTACGAGTCGGGCCGCGGCAGCTTCAAGATCCGCGCGACGGTGTCGGTGGAGAACGTGACGGCGCGCAGGAAGGGCATCGTCGTCACGGAGCTCCCCTTCACCGTGGGCCCGGAGAAGGTGATCGCCAAGATCAAGGACCTGGTCGGCGCCAAGAAGCTGCAGGGCATCGCCGACGTCAAGGACCTCACCGACCGCGCGCACGGCCTGCGCCTGGTCATCGAGATCAAGAACGGCTTCGTGCCGGAGGCCGTCCTGGAGCAGCTCTACAAGCTGACGCCCATGGAGGAGTCCTTCGGCATCAACAACGTCGCGCTGGTGGACGGCCAGCCCCTCACGCTGGGCCTCAAGGAGCTCCTGGAGGTCTACCTCGACCACCGCTTCGAGGTGGTGCGGCGGAGGTCGGAATTCCGCCGCGGCAAGAAGCGCGACCGGCTGCATCTGGTCGAGGGTCTGCTGGTCGCCCTCCTGGACATCGACGAAGTCATCCGCATCATCCGCTCCAGCGACAACTCCGCACAGGCCAAGGAGCGCCTGATCGAGCACTTCTCGCTGAGCGAGGTCCAGACGCAGTACATTCTGGACACCCCGCTGCGCCGGCTCACCAGGTTCGACCGCATCGAGCTGGAGTCGGAGCGCGACCGGCTCAAGAGCGAGATCGAGGAGCTGACCCGCATCCTGGAGTCGGACGCCGAGCTGCGCAAGCTGGTGTCGGGCGAACTGGCCTCGGTGGCCAAGAAGTTCGGCACCCCGCGGCGTACGGTGCTGCTCGAGTCCTCCGGGGCCACCGCCGCGGCCGTACCGCTGCAGGTGGCCGACGATCCGTGCCGGGTACTGCTGTCGTCGACGGCACTTCTCGCCCGTACGGCGAACGGTGACCCCTTCGGGGAGAGTGACGGCAAGCGCGCCAAGCACGATCTGATCGTCTCGGCCGTCCCGGCGACGGCCCAGGGCGAGGTGGGCGCGGTCACGTCGGCCGGACGGCTGCTGCGCATCAACGTCATCGACCTTCCACAGCTGCCCGAGACGACCGCGGCGCCCAACCTCGCCGGGGGAGCCCCGATTGCGGAGTTCCTCACCCTGGAGGGCGACGAGGAGGTCGTCTGCCTGACCACGCTCGACGAGTCCTCGCCGGGCCTGGCGCTCGGCACACAGCAGGGTGTGGTCAAGCGTGTGGTGCCCGACTACCCGTCCAACAAGGAGGAGTTGGAGGTCATCACGCTCAAGGAGGGCGACCGGATCGTCGGCGCGGCCGAGCTGCGCACGGGCGAGGAGGACCTCGTCTTCATCACCGACGACGCACAGCTACTGCGCTACCAGGCCTCTCAGGTCCGCCCGCAGGGCCGGCCCGCGGCCGGCGTGGCGGGCATCAAGCTCACCGAAGGGGCCAAGGTGATCTCCTTCACGGCCGTCGACCCGGCCGCGGACGCAGTGGTCTTCACGGTGGCGGGCTCGCGCGGCACGCTCGACGACTCGGTCCAGACGACCGCGAAGCTGACGCCCTTCGACCAGTACCCGCGCAAGGGCCGCGCCACGGGCGGTGTGCGCTGCCAGCGGTTCCTGAAGGGCGAGGACTGCCTCAGCCTGGCCTGGGCCGGCCCCGCTCCGGCCCGGGCCGCGCAGAAGAACGGCACGCCGGCCGACCTGCCGGAGATGGACCCGCGCCGCGACGGCTCGGGCGTCTCACTGCCGAAGACGGTGTCGGTGGTGGCGGGGCCGGTGTGATCAGGCCTCAGGCTTCGGGGCGCGTTTCCACGGACTCCGGGCCCTGAGCCTGTCCGTCGCGGTCCTGGACATCGGGGTCCTGTACGTAGCGGAGAACGCCCCACATGCTGTGCTCGTCGGTGTGTGGGGCGTCCTCCTTGCACGCCTCCAACTCCTTGCCGAGTGCGGGGGCGTTGATGCCGGAGCCGATGAGGACGAGCTGGGTGCGGCGCTCCTCGCCGGGCGCCCAGGCCTCCGGGTAGAACCTCAGGAACCGGCCCACGGCATGCACGACATACCGGTTACGGATGTCTGCCGCGCCGAAATCGACGTACCCCTTGATGCGATAGAGGCCCTCAGGCCTGCTGTCGAGGAAATCCATCAACCGGCGCGGGTTGAGGGGCACTTCGGAGGTGAAGGCGAGGGATTCGTAGGCGGAGTGCAGGTGTCCGGCGTGCCGGCTACCGTGCTCGTGATCCTCCCCATGGCTGTGCCCGGGGCCGTGCTCAGGGCCGTCCTCATGCAGGTCGTCGAAGGACAGCTGCCCGATCCGCTCCGTGGACGGCTTGCAGTCGAAGAGGAGCTCCGGTTCGATCCGTCCGTACGTGGCGGGGACGACGGCGGCACGATCATTCAGCGTCCGGACGAGCCGGCGTACACGCTCGGGGTCCTCTGCCCGGTCCGTCTTGTTGACGACGACGAGATCGGCGAGGCCGAGGTGCCGGTCGATCTCGGGATGCTTCTGCCTCGTGTCGTCGAACTCGGCGGCGTCGACGACCTCAACGAGCCCGCCGTAGACGACGCGAGGGTTCTCACTGGCGAGGAGCATCCGCACCAGCTCCTGCGGCTCGGCGAGGCCGCTCGCCTCGATGATGATGACGTCGATGCCGGCCGAGGGCTGGGCGAGCCGATCCAGGTAGACGTCGAGTTCGATTGCGTCGACCGCGCAGCACAGACACCCGTTCCCGAGGGAGACGGTCGAGTCCCCCAACGCGCCGGCAACCGCCATCGCGTCGATCTCGATCGCCCCGAAGTCATTGACGACGGCCCCGATACGGCTGCCTCCGCTGCTGTGCAGGAGGTGGTTGAGCAGCGTGGTCTTACCGGAGCCGAGGAAGCCCGCGAGGACGACGACCGGGATCTGCTGGGGGCTCGCAGGACTCAACGCGCGACCTCTCTCACACCGATGCGTGCACCGGCTCGTGGACCGGCTCTCATTACGAGGATTGAATGCCGACTCAGGATACGAGCCGGTGGAAACCCCGCGAAGTGAACGATTGTTAGCGGCGTTCAGGGGGCACACGTTGGACATGGCGCCAGGAAACGCGACCCGCGCTTCCCCCTGTGCGCCCTCTTGGCCGCCTCCCAGCCGATCAGAGCCGCTCGGCACTCTGGAAGGCGGCAAGCGCGCCGCCCACCCGCTCGCCGGTCCGTTCCCTGTCGACCCGCACCCGACGACCGGCGGACGGTCGCCTGATTCGGGGGTTGACATGGTCACACAGAAGCGCGGAATACGGAGGCTGAGCTCCGCCGCGGCTGCAGCAGGGATCGGCATGGTGGCGGGTGTTCTGGCCACCATGGCCGCGCACCGTCACACACTCGAGTCACTGCGTCTGCGCCTGGAGCACCTGGAGCAGACCGCGCACACCCAGCAGCACACCAACATCGCCAACCAGCAGCGCCTGCACTGGGAACTGCTGAGCAAGGCCATAGACGACCCCGAGCTGGCCGAGGTGCTGGACCTCTACGAGGTGCCCGTGTCCCCCAAAAAGCGCCGCCAGTACCTGTTTGCCAACGCCCTGTACACGAATCTGCTCTTTTATTACCGCATCGGCAATATAAGCCGTGATGAGTTCTTCGGGCATGTTCGGGGCATTTTTCAGAACCCGATAGTCCGCGAGTACTGGCATGCCACGCAGCAGCAGCGGGCGAGCATCGCGAACTCGGAAGAGGCCGAACTCGGGCTGATGGTCGACGACCTGCTGCGCCAACTGGAGGAAGCCGACATCGACGAGTGGTGGGTGGTTGGGGAGCCGCCCGGCGACCAATAACTCAGACGCCCGCTTCGGCACGATATGTAAACTCCGCCTACGCTTCATGCCACTTGCGGGTGGATTCTGTAGCCGAACGATAACGAAGCGGCGCGTTCATCCTTGATGACAGGCGCTTGTCTGCCATCCTTGGGGCCAGAGTTGACTGCCACGCGACCGCGCAAGGAGTCGACCAACACGAGGAACCGTCACTCCAGCCGCCCGGTTGCCGAGGCTCAGCCCTACAGGGATGTAATCGCATCGGCGCGTCGACAGTGCGGAGGCGCATATGCCTTGAGACCGCTAAGGGAAAACAACTGTGAGTCAGATCATCCGTCGCCTCGGTGTATCTCCACGCGCGCGAGGTAGCGCTTCTGGTGCAACTTGCCCAGATATTTTCGAATTGGCCGACGGAAATTTCGCCATCATCGGCACAGACGCAACTACTTCTCTCGACTCACAGCTACCCGCCGACGCGGCGCGCGCCGACTACGAACGAATCGTGGTGATCACGCGCGAGACCCTGGTACGGGCAAAGGCTGACATTCCCGACGCTTGAGGCAGTCGCGGTCAACGAAGCCGTCAACGGCATTGGGTGACCTGCGATGCGGAATGCCCGGCGCCGTCATGGCGCCGGGCATTCGTTCGTCAAGCCCCCGCCGGCACCGCCACCGGCGCCCCCGGCCCCACATACCGCGCCACCGGACGGATGATCTTCGAGTCCTGTGCCTGCTCCAGGATGTTGGCGCTCCAGCCGACGACGCGGGCCGTGGCGAAGGTGGGGGTGAACATCGCGCGGGGGAGACCGCACAGTTCCATGACGACGCCCGCATAGAACTCGACGTTGGTGTGGAGATCGCGGCCGGGCTTGAGTTCCGCGAGGATCGCCTCCACTCGGCGCTCCACCTCGACCGCGAAGTCGACAAGAGGGCCGCCGAACCGCTGGGCGATGCCGCGGAGCATGCGGGAGCGAGGGTCCTCGGTACGGTAGACGGCATGACCGAAGCCCATGATGCGGTCACCGGCGAGGACTCGTTCGCGAACCCAGGAGTCGATGCGGTCGGGCGTACCGATCGCATCGAGGGTGTCCAGGGCCCGGCTCGGGGCGCCGCCGTGCAACGGCCCGGAAAGGGCCCCCACGGCACCCACGAGGCAGGCCACCACATCCGCTCCCGTCGATGTGATCACCCGGGCCGTGAACGTTGATGAGTTGAATCCATGGTCAATGGTTGAGATCAAGTACTGCTCGATCGCCCGGGCCCGCTCCGGCTCAGGTTCCGAACCCGTCATCATGTAGAGGTAGTTGGCGGCATGAGGCAGATCGTCCCGCGGCTCCACCGGGTCGAGGCCACGGTCCAGCCGGTAGAGCGCCGTCAACAGCGTCGGCACGGCCGCCGCCGCAGCGAGCGCGTCCGCACGACGCTGGTCCGCGTCACTGTCGTACACCGGCCGGAACTCGCGCGCCGCACCTAGCAGCGACAACGCGGTCCGCATGCCTGCGAGCGGCCCGGACCGCCCACTCGCCGCCGCGATCGCGGGCAGGGCGGCCAGCACCTCGCCGGGCAGCCGCCGCAGCGAGGCGGTCCGCGCCACGAAGGCGGAACGCTGTGCCGCATCCGGCAGTTCACCATGGACCAGCAGATGCCAGACGTCCTCGAATCCTCGGCTCTGCGCGAGCTCGACGGCCGAGTACTGGCGATAGTGATAGAAGCCCTCGAACCCCCGGACATCACCCAGTGCTGTGTCAGTGACGACGACGCCGGCGAGTCCCCGCGGTACGTCTACAGAGGCGGTCTCGGCACGGTTGATCTGCATGTTCCCTCCCTGGAATTGATCCGACTGTCCATGCTTGATTGCTTCTCTGTCAATATTGATTCGATCAATCTATAGTGGAGCGGATCCATACGGATACGGTGACGCCATGAGGGATCAAGAACCGGCTCCCGCCCGCGAAGGCCGACGGATCAGCACCAAGGAGACCGCAGAGCTGCTCGGCGTGAAGCCCGAGACGGTGTACGCGTATGTGAGTCGCGGTCAGCTCAGCAGCCGCCGTGAACCGGGCAGCCGGGGCAGCACCTTCGACGCCAAGGAGGTGGAGGCGCTCGCGCGACGCAACAGGCGGGAGGCGAGCGGGAGTTCACCGAGTGCGGGCGGGCTCTCCGTACGCACCCGCATCACTCTCATCGAGAAGGACCGCTACTACTTCCGTGGCGTCGAAGCGACCGAACTGGCCGCGCGCCACTCCTACGAAGAGGTCGCCGAGTGGCTGTGGACGGGCGTGCTGCACCCCGGCGTCACCTTCACCGCCCCGGAGGCGTCCGTCGCAGTCGCCCGCCAGGCCGTCGACGCGCTGCCCGAGCACGCCGACCCCACGGACCGGCTCCGCGTCGCGGCCATCGCCGCGGCGGCCGCGGACCCGCTGCGCTTCGACCTCTCCGAGGAGGCAGTGCTCGGCACCGCGCGCAGCCTCATCCCCACGCTCGTCGCGGCACTGCCGCCCCTGCGGCGCGACCATCGGGACCGGGGTCCGCTGGCCCACCGCCTGTGGGGACGACTCAGCGGCCGAAAGGCCGATGACGCCTCATTGCACGCCCTGGACACGGCACTCGCCCTTCTCCTGGACCACGACCTGGCCGCCTCCACCCTCGCGGTCCGTGTCGCCGCATCGGCCCGCGCGCACGCGTACGCCGCCGTGTCCGCGGGCCTCGGCGCCCTGGAAGGCCCGCTGCACGGAGCGGCGAGCGGATTCGCGCACCGGCTGATCCTCGACGTGCTGGACCGAGGCACCGCGGCCCCCGTGGTCGCGGACGAACTGCGCGCCGGGCGCCGCGTCCCAGGGCTCGGCCACTCTCTCTACCCGGGCGAGGACCCACGCGCGCGTGCGCTGTTCGCCCTCCTCAAGGACGTCCCCGGGGCCGGGCCCCCGCTGGCCGCAGCCCAGGACATCGTCGCCACCACCGCCCGCCACGCCCCCCTGCACGCCAATGTCGACCTGGCCCTCGCCGTCCTCACAGTGGCATCCGGCATGCATGCGTCCGCGGGCGAGACGATCTTCGCCGTGGCTCGCACGGCCGGCTGGATCGCCCACGTCCTGGAAGAGTACGAGGAGACCCCGATGCGCATGCGCCTGAGCGGACACTACGTAGGCCCACAGCCACCTCAGCCGCTCACGGATCTGTGACCCCGCAAGCCCCGAATGCCACTCCAGGTAACTCAGGTTAGGCTTACCTCCGTGAGTACGTGCACGAAGGTCTCCCGGGACCTGGACGAGCCCCTCGCGGGGACCGCCGCCCCCGCGAGGACGTGGCTGCTGCTGGAGCAGCCCGGCCCCTGGGGTGCCAATGCGCTGACCTCGAGCCATCTGGATCCCGACCTCGGTCGCACTCTGGAGAGGGCGACGGAGGACACGGGCGTACGCATCGCGCTGATCCGCCGCCCTGGGCGGCACGCCGACTGCCACACAGTTGCCGAGCGCCAGGTGTACGCGGCCCACACCGCTCCTGGAAACGTATGGCTGCGCAGCGCCACAACGTCAGACCCCGAGCAGCTACTCAAACTTGACTTCGCCGCACTGGGCGGAGGCGCATCCGGCACCTTCGACACGGTTCTCGACGGCCGCCCCCACACCGGCGACCCCCTCGCCCTCGTCTGCACCAACGGCAAGCGCGACCGCTGCTGCGCCCTCCTCGGTCGCCCCCTCGCTGCCGAACTCGCGGCCTCAGGAGTGGACGGCGCATGGGAGGTCACCCACCTGGGAGGCCACCGCTTCTCACCCACGTTGCTCGTGCTGCCGTTCGGCTACGCGTACGGGCGCGCGGAGGCCCCTGCCGTCAAGGAGATACTCCAGGGCGTACAGGAAGGGCGTGTGGTCACCGAAGGGTGCCGCGGGAGCTCCGCCTGGGAGCGCCCCGGCCAGACGGCTGAGTTGGCGGTACGCACGGCGACCGGCGAGGAGGCCGCGGGCACCCTCACCGTCGTCCGCACGGACGGCACGGCGCCGCGCTGGGAGGTGACCGTCGCCCACACCGACGGCCGCATCTGGCGCGTCACCGTCGCGCAGGGCGCCTCGCTGCCACCCCGCCAGGAGAGCTGCGGCTCGGCCCTCGGCTCCCCGGCCCGGATGGACGTAGTGGCGGTGCGCGAACTGTCCCGCCCGGCTGTTGCGAGCCTCATGGCCCGCTGAGCACGGCTCACTCAAGCGATCCACACCACACCCCCTACGGCACGGCGCGCCCGCCCCCGTACCGTCATAGGCATGAGTCCCACTCCCCCTGCCCGTCGACTCCGCCTCGGCATGCCGAAACGGATGTTTTCGCAGGTGCTGCTGATGCAGGTGGCGATCGCCGCCGGAGTCGCCGTGCTCGCAACCGGCCTGTTCCTCGCTCCGCTCAGCGACCAGCTGGACGACCAGGCGATGCGCCGCGCCCTCGCGATAGCGCAGACCACGGCCGTGCAGCCGCAGCTCGCCGAGGAGCTGACATCGACGCGTCCCACGGCCGACGGGCCCGTACAGACCGAGGCGGAGCGGATCCGGAAGGCCAGCGGGGCCGAGTACGTCGTGGTGATGAACACGGAAGGCGTGCGCTGGTCGCACACCGACCCCGAACGGATCGGCGACATCGTCTCGACCGACCCCGGGCAAGCCCTGGCCGGCCACGAGGTCATGGAGATCGACAGCGGGACGCTGGGCCGCTCGGCGCGCGGCAAGGTGCCGATGCGCGACGCCGACGGCGACATCGTGGGAGCGGTCTCCGTCGGCATCGAGTACGACAGCGTGCGCGCCCGGCTCCTCAATGCGATCCCGGGCCTCTTCGCGTACGCGGGCGGGGCCATGGCCGTCGGCGCCCTTGCCGCATATCTGATCTCCAGGCGAGTCCAGCGGCAGACCCGCGACCTGGCCTTCTCGGACATCGCCGCGCTCCTCGCGGAACGCGAGGCGATGCTGCACGGCATCAGGGAGGGCGTCGTCGCCCTGGACCGCGGCGGCAGGATCCGGCTCCTCAACGACGAGGCACAGCGCCTGCTGGGCATCGGCAACGAGGTGGTCGGGCAGCCGCTCGACGAGGCCCTCGGCGAGGGACGTACGACCGATGTACTGGCCGGACGTTTCACCGGCACCGATCTGCTCACCGTCCGCGGTCAGCGTGTCCTGGTCGCCAACCGGATGCCCACCGACGACGGCGGCGCCGTCGCCACGCTGCGCGACCGCACCGAACTGGAGCAGCTCGGGCGCGAACTCGACTCCACCCGCGGCCTGATCGACGCCCTGCGCGCCCAGGACCACGAGCACGCCAACCGCATGCACACGCTCCTCGGCCTGCTGGAGCTGGAGATGTACGAGGACGCCGTGGAGTTCGTCGGAGAGGTGGTCGGCGACCACAGGGCCACCGCGGAACAGGTCACGGAGAAGATCCACGACCCGCTGCTCGCCGCCCTGTTGGTCGGCAAGGCCACTGTGGCGGCGGAGCGTGGCGTGGCGCTGTGGATCTCGGACAGAACGCTGTTCCCCGACGAGCTGATCGATCCGCGGGGACTGGTCACCATCCTGGGCAACCTGGTCGACAACGCGCTCGACGCCGTCGCCGGCAAGCAGCACGCGCGCGTGGAGGTCGAATTGCGCGCGGAGGGGCGTACGGCGGTACTCAGGGTGCGGGACACCGGGCCCGGAATCCCCGCCGAACAGCGCGAGTTGATCTTCACCGACGGATGGTCCACCAAGAAGCCTCCGGCTCACGGCAAGCGCGGAATCGGCCTCTCCCTGGTGCGGCGGCTCGCCGAGCGGCAGGGCGGCAGCGCTCAGGTCGCGGAGGCGGACGGCGGGGGTGCGGAGTTCACCATCGTGCTGCCGGAGACGCTGGCGGAGCCGGGGCTCGCACCGGAGCCCGGTCGGGCCGCCGTCGGATACGAGGCGTGGGAAGCCGCCGTGGCAGGCACCACGACCACCAAGGAGGAGTCGCGATGATCGAGGTGCTGGTCGTGGACGACGACACCCGGGTCGCCCGGGTCAACGCCGCCTACGTGGAGAAGGTCGCGGGCTTCCATGTCGCCGGCGAGGCGCACTCCGCGGCGGAGGCGCTGCGACAGGTAGAGGCGCTGCCGCAGCTGGATCTGGTGCTCCTCGACCACTATCTGCCCGACGAGACGGGCCTCGCGGTCGTCCAGGAGATGCGGCGGCGCGGCCACCAGACTGACGTGATCATGGTGACCGCGGCCCGTGACGTCTCCACCGTCCAGGCGGCGATGCGGCACGGCGCGCTCCAGTACCTGGTCAAGCCGTTCGCCTTCGCGGGACTGCGCGCCAAGCTGGAGGCGTACGCGGCGCTGCGCCGGACCCTCGACGGCGGAGGCGAGGCCGAACAGGCCGAGGTCGACCGGATCTTCGGCGCCCTCTCCGCGGGTTCGGAGCCGAATCTGCCCAAGGGGCACTCCCCCACCACCGCGCAGGCCGTACGCCAGGCGCTGCTGAGCGCCGAAGGCCCGCTGTCGGCCCAGGAGATCGCGGACCGGACGGGGCTCAGCCGACAGACCGCCCAGCGCTATCTGAAGCTCCTGGAGCGCACCGGGAGGGCGACGCTGAGCCTCAAGTACGGCGACGCGGGCCGCCCGGAGCACCGTTACGTCTGGGCGACCCGCGCCTGAGGGCACGGTCGAAGTACGGGAATCGCAACCGCGCCCACCTCGGCACGGCTGTCAGGGGAGGCCAGCCGTGCGAGGAAACTCAGCCCGCGGCCTGCTTCTTCGCCAACTCTGAGTCTGCGCACCTGCCTTGCGACCGTAGAGGTGCCGCGTGCAAGAGCAGCAGTCTTGTGAGCGCAAGGCCTTCTTCTGCTTGCAAAAGCGTGTTGTGCTCGTTTTGCTCGCGCTACAACGCTGGAGCCGGAGCACGGGATCGACGCAGGCCCGGGCTCGGGAAGAGAGGCCCGATGATTGACGTCCTGGTCGTGGACGACGACTTTCGTGTCGCCGAAATCAACGCACAGTACGTGGGCAAAGTGCCCGGCTTCCGGGTCACCGCCCGCGCGCACACCGCGGCACAGGCCCTGGCCACCGTGGCCCGCGAACCCGTCGACCTGGTGCTGCTGGACCACTACCTGCCCGACCGGACGGGTCTCGAACTCGTCCAGCGGATGCGGGAACTCGGCCACGACTGCGACGTCATCATGATCACGGCGGCCGGTGATGTGGAGACCGTGCGGGCCGCGATGCGCCTCGGCGCCCTGCACTATCTGGTCAAGCCGTTCACCTTCGCCGCGCTGCGCACCCGCCTCGACTCGTACGCCGCTCTGCACCGCACCGTCGAGCGGGTGGAGGGCCAGGGCGTGGCGGGCCAGGAGCAGGTCGACCGGATCTTCGGCGCGCTGCGTACGACGCCCACAGCCTCCTCACCCGGCCTGCCCAGCGGACACTCGGAACCCACCACGGACCTGATCTGCAAAGTCCTGCACGAGGCCGAACATCCGCTGTCGGCCCACGAGGTCGCCGCCCAGACCGGCCTCAGCCGCTCCACCGCCCAGCGCTATCTCCGCCATCTGGAACAGGCCGGACGGCTGCGGCTCACCCTCAAGTACGGGGACACGGGACGCCCCGAGCATCGCTACGCGTGGGTGGCGCCCTGAGGCACTTGGTCGCTTCGGCCGCTTGGGGTGCCTGGGCTGCCTTCGTGAAGGCCGGTGCGGTATCGCGCCCCGTAAGGGGCGCGGGACTGTGACATATGCGGCTCCGCCGCGCGGGCGCGACCAGCCACTACGAACCCGCACCGTCGAACTGCCTCCCAGCGGAGCGCTCAGGCGTCGATGCGCGAACGGTCCAGGGTCGCCGCCGAGTTGGAGATGAACTCCTTGCGCGGTGCCACCTCATTGCCCATCAGCAGGTCGAAGACCTGCTCGGAAGCCTCCAGGTCGGAGATGTTGATGCGGCGCAGGGTGCGGTGGCGGGGGTCCATCGTGGTCTCGGCCAACTGGTCGGCGTCCATCTCACCAAGGCCCTTGTAGCGCTGGATGGAGTCCTTGTACCGGATGCCCTTGCTCTGGAACTCCAGCAGCTTGTCGCGCAGTTCGCGGTCCGAGTACGTGTAGACGTACTTGTCCTGGCCCTTCTTCGGCTGGGTCAGCTCAATACGGTGCAGCGGCGGAACCGCGGCGAACACCCGGCCCGCCTCGACCATCGGCCGCATATAGCGCTGGAAGAGCGTGAGCAACAGGATGCGGATGTGCGCGCCGTCGACATCGGCGTCGACAAGAAGGATGATCTTGCCGTAGCGGGCCGCGTCGATGTCGAAGGTCCGGCCGGACCCGGCTCCTATGACCTGGATGATCGCGCCGCACTCGGCGTTCTTGAGCATGTCCGAGATGGACGCCTTCTGGACGTTGAGGATCTTGCCGCGGATCGGCAGCAGCGCCTGGAACTCGGAGTTCCGCGCGAGCTTCGCGGTGCCGAGCGCGGAGTCTCCCTCGACGATGAACAGCTCGCTGCGCTCCACGTCATCGCTACGGCAGTCGGCGAGCTTGGCGGGCAGCGAGGAGGACTCCAGGGCGGTCTTCCTGCGCTGGGCGTCCTTGTGCTGGCGGGCCGCGATGCGCGTACGGGCGGCGGCGACGGCCTTCTCCAGGACGACGCGGGCCTGGGCGGCGGCGTCACGCTTCGTGGAGGTCAGGAATGCCTTGAGCTCCTGGGAGACGACATTCGTCACGATGCGACGGGCCGCCGAGGTGCCGAGCACCTCCTTGGTCTGGCCCTCGAACTGCGGCTCGGCGAGGCGCACCGTCACCACCGCGGTGAGGCCCTCCAGGGCGTCGTCCTTGACGATGTCGTCCTCGGCGACGCGCAGCATCTTCTTCGTGCGCAGCACTTCGTTGACCGTCTTGGTGATGGCCTGCTCGAAGCCCGCGACATGGGTGCCGCCCTTGGGAGTGGCGATGATGTTGACGAACGACTTGAGCGTCGTGTCATAACCGGTGCCCCAGCGCAGCGCGACATCGACACCGAGCTCACGGGTGACCTCGGTGGGCGTCATCTGGCCGTGGTCGTCCAGAACCGGGACCGTCTCCTTGAAGCTGCCGTGGCCGGAGAATCGGAGGACGTCACAGACGGGCTTGTCGCTCGCCAGGTACTCGCAGAACTCGCTGATGCCTCCGTCGAAACGGAAGGATTCCTCGCCCTTGCTGCCGCCCTCGCCGAGTCCGTACTCGTCGCGGACCACGATGGTCAGTCCGGGCACCAGGAAGGCGGTCTGGCGGGCGCGCTGGTGCAGCGTGTCCAGGGAGAGCTTGGCGTCCTTGAGGAAGATCTGGCGGTCGGCCCAATAGCGCACGCGTGTGCCGGTGCGGGTCTTGGGGATCCTCTTGAGCTTGCGCAGACCGGCCGAGGCGTCGAAGGCCGCGTCCGGTCCGGCCCCCTTGAAGGCACCGGGCGTACCGCGCCGGAAGCTGACGGAGTGCGTGTGCCCATTGCGGTCCACCTCGACGTCCAGGCGGGCCGACAGCGCGTTCACCACGGAGGCACCCACGCCGTGCAGGCCGCCGGAAGCCGCGTACGAGCCGCCGCCAAACTTGCCGCCGGCGTGCAGCTTGGTCATCACGACCTCGACACCGGAGAGACCGGTCTTGGGTTCCACGTCGACGGGGATGCCGCGGCCGTTGTCCCGGACCTCCACCGATGCGTCGTCGTGCAGGATCACGTCGATGTGGTCGCAGTACCCGCCCAGGGCCTCGTCCACGGAGTTGTCGATGATCTCCCAGAGGCAGTGGAGCAGACCGCGGCTGTCGGTCGATCCGATGTACATGCCCGGGCGCTTCCGCACGGCCTCGAGCCCCTCGAGGACGAGCAGGTGCCGCGCGGTGTAGTTGGAACCGTCCCGGTCTGCTCCGGTCAGCAGCGCTGTGGACGGCACGGACGTCTCGGCGGTCACGCGGTTCGCTCCTCGCTGAATTTCAAGTGGGGCCCTTTAGGGTAAGGACCGGCTTCGGTCGCCGGTCCGAGGGTACAGAGGCCTGGTAGAGCCGTTGTAACGCCACCCTCGTCTGCGACTCAGGGTAGTCCAGCGTCGCATGCCTGTTCGATCCCTCGATTGAGTGAAGTACATATCACGTTCCCTTCCAGGCATGAACCATTTAGGCTCCGGGCACGTCCTCATGAACAACCGGCAACCCAGCCGGGAGGACTTGACCCTGACAGACAGCGCGAACCCGTAAAGATACAAAGACACGCAATACGGCTCATTCGCCGCCAACCGGCAACAGACAGCCGACTCGGATCGAGATTTTTCCGAGGCAGAGTCCCGAGCGGGAACGTTTTGGGCCTGGTTGGATGTTGACCCTGGTACGACAGCTCGTCGAGCTAGAGAAGAGGCGACGTGACTACTGTTCTGACCCCCGCGAGCCCGCTGACGGCCGCTGACCGCTGCGACCGTTGCGGCGCCCAGGCATATCTGCGCGTCGTCCTCCTCAGCGGTGGTGAACTGCTCTTTTGCGCCCACCACGGACGCAAGTTCGAGCCGGAACTCAAGAAGATCGCCGCTGAGATACAGGACGAGACGGAGCGGCTGACGGCCGCCCCGGCAAGCGCCAACGAAGAAGAGCGCTGACACTTCGCATCCACGACGAGCCAGCACGGCACAGGCCGGTGACCGGGCGGCTGTCCCTGGCATCAGGGGCAGCCGCCCGTCGTCATGCCTGGTGGCCCGCAAAACCCAGCGGGCCACCACGCCCGTGTACATCCCAGCAGGCGTCGGCGCCTGTACGCCCCAGCCGGCGACCATGCCTGTACGTCCACGCCTGTACGTCTCTGTCATCAGCCGTGACTGACACGCACTCCTCAGTGGCCCGCGCCCGGCTCCCTGACGACGCCTGAGACCCGCGTATAGACGCCTGGGCTCTCAGCCCGTCCGCAGCCGCTCCCCCACGACACCAGGCCGATCAGCCGCCCCTGGGCGACCAGCGGCCCCCCACTGTCCCCCTGACAGGCGTCCCGGCCACCACCCAACTCCCCCGCGCACAGCATGGAGTCGGCCAGATACTTCCCTTCCGCACTGCCCGGATACGCCTCCTCGCAGACGGCGTCGGACAGCACCCGCACCCGGGTGGCCCGCAGAGCGTGTGCGAAGTCACCCCCGCCCGTCGTATCGCCCCAGCCGTAGACCACGGCGTCAGTGCCGGGCCGGTATGCCGCGTCACCGGAGCCCGCCATGCGAATCACCGAGCTCGCAGGCAGCGGCTCGGTGAGAGTGAGCACAGCGAGGTCACCGGCGTTCGTATAGCTGTCGTACGCCGGGTTGACCCGGACCGCACGCACCGGGATCTCCCTGCCCTCCTCCCCCAGCAGGTCCCCGCGCCCGGCGATCACCTTCAGATCGCGGACCCGCCCCAGGGGTGCGCCCAGCGCCGCCTCGCCCAGACAGTGGGCCGCGGTCAGCACGGTCGACCGGCCGATCACCGCACCCCCGCAGAACTGCCCGGCCCGCGTACCCCCGAAGCGGTCACGACTCGCCAGTGCCACCGTCCAGGGGCTCTCGGAGATCTCGACGGGATAGCCGCCGATGACGACGCTGTCGGCCGCCGCGGGGGCAGGGGATGCCAGCGGTATCACGGCCGCCACGGCCGCGAGAGACAGCGCTCGTACCAAGGGCCGACGCATACGTGCTCCTCACTCTGAGGTAGTCATGAGAGACCCAGAGTGATCTATGAGGCGACGGCGCGCACTCCACACACGCCGAGGGCCCGGCTCCCTGTGCGGGGATGCTGTTGGTTAATTCGGGCCTGTGCGTGACGTCGGCTCCCAAGACCTGGTTGTGGTCTTGGGAGCCGACGTTGTCGTATGGGGAGGGTGTCGATGT